>JALRBB010000017.1 GCA_023257915.1 Quisquiliibacterium sp.
CCACTGTCTCCCCCGATTTGCGCTGTACCCGACATCTCTCGTATACTCTCTTATTCCAGACGCGGGGTGGAGCAGTCTGGCAGCTCGTCGGGCTCATAACCCGAAGGTCGCAGGTTCAAATCCTGCCCCCGCAACCAACCCTCCTAGATTTTCAGGCGTCGCGCGGTTCATTCGCGCTGGTCGGCAAGTGCGCGATGGCGTCATTTGCAGGGTCCGGTCGGGTTCGTTGGCAATGCGTGATGCGCGTGCCCACGGTGCCGAAAGTTCCGGGTTAGGGCCGGCAGTCCCACGGGTTGCCAAGTTTGCAGTCACCGATTTCAACTCCTCGCGTCACCACACGCGGATGATCACCGCGCAGGCAAAAACCGTAATCGAGGCGGCGCTGTTGTCGTCGCCCACTCCGCTCTCCGTATCCGACTTGCGTCGTCTGTTCGACGACGAGATCGGCGCGGATGTCGTGCGCGAACTCGTCGAGCAACTGCGCCTCGACTGGGAGGATCGCAGCGTGCAACTGGTTGCGCTCGCGGGAGGCTGGCGTTTCCAGACGGTGCCGCAGGTCGCGGATCATCTGGCCCGGCTGCATCCTGAAAAACCGCCGCGCTACTCGCGAGCGGTGCTCGAAACGCTGGCGATCATTGCCTACCGGCAGCCGGTCACCCGGGGTGACATCGAGGAAATCCGCGGTGTCACCGTGTCTTCGCAGGTGGTCAAGACCCTGGAGGATCGTGGCTGGATCGAAACCATCGGGCACAAGGATGTGATCGGGCGGCCAGCGCTGCTGGCGACAACCCGGCAGTTTCTGGACGATCTCGGGCTGGCCTCGCTGGACGCGCTGCCTGCGCTCGCGCAACCGGGAACGGTCGGTGGCCTTGCGCCGATGCTTGAGGCTGCGATTGCGGAACCGTCAGATCCGCCGGCCGACGCGCTCGGCGCAGGCGAAGGACCGGATAGTGCCGATGCGGGCGACTCGCCAGTTGCGGTGCAACTCGAAATCCAGGCCGAGGAGGTCGAGGCGATGCAAGAGCCAGTAGAAGGGCCATTAGAAGGGTCAGGCGACGAGCCAACTCCGGACGACGGGCTAGAGCGGAACGACGAACAAGGGCACAACGACCATGGGTCGCGCCAGTCAGCCGAAGGAAATCAATCGTGAGTAACGACGCGCAACCGGTGCCTGAACGTCCGGTGAACCCAGCCAGCCCGGTTGAGACCGCCAGCGAAGCGCCCGGACGGCAGGCAGATGCCGCCGACGGTGAAGGCGGTGAGCGCTCCGGCCGCGGCCCCCGGCGGCGGCGTGGCCCACGCGGGCGCCGCAAGGGCAAACCCGGCCGAGGTGGCCAAGGTGGCCCAGCGCAAGATGCGGTGCAGGGCGAGCCGGCCGCCGGTGCAGAGCCAGCCGAACCATTGCCGATCCATGCCGAAGGCGCGCTGGTTGGGCTCGACATTGGTCGTGGCGGCAAGGGTGGGCATGCGCAAATCCCCGAGGAAGACCTGCCGAAGCTGCACAAAGTGCTCGCAGACTCTGGTCTCGGCTCGCGCCGCGACATGGAGGAATGGATCGTTGCTGGGCGCATCTCGGTCAACGGAATGCCGGCGCATATCGGACAGCGCATCGGCCCGAGCGATCAGATTCGGGTCAACGGTCGACAACTGAACCGCAAACCGCAGCAGCAGCAGGCAACCAAGGTGCTGCTCTATCACAAGCCGGCCGGTGAGATCACCAGTCGCGACGATCCCGGGCAGCGAGCCACGGTGTTCGAACGCCTTCCGCGGCTCAAGGGTGCGCGCTGGGTGGCGGTCGGTCGGCTCGACTTCAACACCGAGGGTTTGCTGGTCTTCACAACCTCAGGCGACCTTGCGAACAAGCTGATGCATCCTCGCTACGGCTGGGAACGCGAGTACGCGGTGCGCATCCTCGGCCGGGTTGATGACGAGGCGCGCGACAAACTGCTCGCTGGCGTGCAACTGGAAGATGGTCCGGCAGCGTTTGCGCGTCTGGATGATGTCGGCGGCGATGGTGCCAACCATTGGTACCGGGTCGTGATCTCGGAGGGCCGTAACCGCGAAGTGCGCCGGATGTTCGAGGCCGTCGGGCTGACCGTCAGCCGCCTCGTTCGGATCCGGTTCGGTCCGGTCGCCTTGCCGCCCGCCTTGGCGCGTGGCCGCTGGGTCGAGCTGCCGGCGGGAGACGTGTCGGCGCTGATGCATCTGGTCAGAACAGGCGGCAAACCGTCGGGGGATGCGGCAGGGCGCACAAGGCATGCTGACGAGGATGGCGATGCGGGCGCGATGCGCGACGATCCGGACTTCGATCGGGATCTGGATCCCGAAGACGACGACGAATGGCAGCCGCGGTCGGCGAACGCCCATCTGGAGGGCATCACCCGCCAAGTTCGTCAGGGGGAACCGGGAGCCGGTGGTGGCGGTGGCGGACGGCGTCCCGGTCGCGGCGGGCGTTCCGGCGGCGGATTCGGCATGCCTGCGTTCGGCCCGATGCGTGGTGGCGGTCAGCCTCCGGCCGGAGCCTCGCCGCGTGGCAACCGAAAATCCCGTGGTGGCGGACAAGGTGGCGGGCAGGGCGGTGGTCAAGGCCATGGCGGTGGTCAGGGGCCTGCTGGCGCGGGGCGTCAGGGCAAGGGCCGAGGCAGAAAGCGCTCGCCAAATAGCTGATTACACGTTATAATCTTTGGATTCCAAGCGCCCGGTCAGCGGCTTACTGACGGGCGTGCTCAAAGAAGTGGGCTGGCAAAGCCCATTTTTTTTTGTGCGCGCCGTTCTCAGGTTGCTCGCGGGTTGCCTGGGTTGTTTGCACTGACGAGGCGCATGCACGTGGAAGATTTCAGGTCGATCATCGAGCGAACCGTCTCGGCGATGGGCTACGAGGTAATCGAGGTCGAGATGGCCCAGCGGGGCCTGCTGCGAGTCTTCATCGATTCGCCGGCGGGCATTCGCATGGAAGATTGCGAGCGGGTTAGCCATCAGTTGTCGCATGTGTTTGCGGTCGAAGATTTCGATTACCAGCGGCTTGAGGTCTCTTCGCCTGGTGTCGACCGGCCGTTGCGACATCAGGCCGATTTTGTGCGATTCGCCGGAGAGCAGGTGACGCTGAAGCTGCGGATGGCCTTCAAGGGTCGGCGCAATTTCGAGGGCACCCTCACGGTGGAGCCCGACGGGCAGTTCGGCCTCGTGCTGATCGATGAAGCCGAACGGCAGGCGGCGGCGCAGTCCGCTGGCAAGGCAAGAAGCAAGGTGTCCGGGCGGATTGCAGCGGCCAGAAAGGCGGCTGCAAGAAAGACCGCGGTGGGCAAGGAATCTGTGGAGGCGGGAGTGGCCGGGCCGGGTGAGCCTGGCGATCCCGTCAGGGAAAAACTGGTTTTCAGTCTCGACGAGGTCGAGCGGGCACGATTGGTGCCGAAGTTGAAGTTTTAGGAGAACGGGCGATGAGCCGAGAAATCCTCTTGCTGGTCGATGCGCTGGCGCGTGAAAAGAATGTGCAGCGCGAGATCGTGTTCCAGTCGCTCGAACTGGCGCTTGCCTCTGCGACCAAGAAACGCTTCAAGGAGGAGGTTGACGCCCGCGTGTCGAT
>JALRBB010000131.1 GCA_023257915.1 Quisquiliibacterium sp.
CACCGTACTGTTTGTTCCGGCCCTCTATGTCGCCTGGTATCGGGTCCGGCCTCCTGAGCGCATCGCCTGATTGCTCGCGCTACCATCCCGGCTTGCGAGTTGCTGCCCAGTCAAAGGCCATCACCACATCACGGAGAATTCGATGCAGTCATCCCTGGATCCGGCAATTGCCGCTGTGCTGCCGAAGCTTCCTGACTGGAACGTCCCGGATCAGACCGCGCAGGGCGCGCGGGAGCTTCTGATTGCGATGGCGCAGGCGCGCAAGGATCTGCCGATGCCGCAGCCGCAGTCGATCGAGGACAGGGTCCTTGATGGCGGCATTCCGGTGCGCATCTACCGCGGCGCGGCGTCGCCGGCTCCGACGATCGTGTTCTTTCACGGTGGCGGCTTCGTCGCTGGCGATCTGGATACGCATGAGCGCCAGGCGCGCTGGCTGGCGGTGGATATCGGTGCTGTGGTCATCAGCGTGCACTATCGACGCCCGCCGGAGGCACGGTTTCCTGCTGCATTTGATGATGCATTTGCGGTGACCCGATGGGCATCGGACAACATCGCAGACTTGGGTGGTTTGCCAGGGGCGCTGGGTGTCGCGGGGGACAGCGCTGGCGGCAATCTGGCTGCAAGCGTTGCGATCGCCTGCCGCGACGCAGGCGTCGCGCTTGCGGCCCAATTACTCGTTTACCCGGTCACCGACTGCGCAGGGCTGTTTCTCGATCGTCAGGTCAATGATTCCTATCCGTCTCGCGAGCAGAACCGCGAAGGCTACTTCCTGACGCTCGCAGTGATGCAATGGTTCTGCAAGCATTACTTCGAGGTCGCATCGCAGGGACTCGATCCGCGCGGCTCCCCGATGCGTTGCGCAGACTTGGCAGGCCTGGCTCCTGCGGTGGTTTGCACCGCCCAGTTCGATCCCTTGCGCGATGAAGGGATGGCCTACGCAGAGCGGCTAAGAGAGGCGGCAGTCCCAGTCCTCGAGCATGTCGGGGCGGGTTTGATTCATGGCTACTTCGGCATGGTGGACAGCATTGCGTCAGCGGCCGAGGAGGCGCGCAAGTGCAGGGCAGATTTCGCTGCACTGTTGCGGCGCGGTGCGGCATAGCCCCAATACCGGTGTGGCCTAAGCACAGTGCGCTGACCGGCTAGCGCTCAGGACGGTTTGTGCGATCCGTTACAATCGCGGGCTCCGCGGCCGTGGCGGAATTGGTAGACGCACCAGGTTTAGGTCCTGGCGCTGCATAAGCGTGAAGGTTCGAGTCCTTTCGGCCGCACCAGGTAACTCGACAAGTCGTTTGGCCCGTCCTGCGGCGCCGTAAGTCCTTTTGTCGAAAATTAGACGTTCTTCGGATACCGGAAATCATGGCAACCCAACTCGAAACGATCAGCACGCTCGAACGGCGTATCTCGATGGCAGTGGCTCAGCACGCGATCGAACACGAAGTGTCCGAGCGACTGCGCAAGCTCGCCCGCACCGTCAAGATGCCGGGGTTCCGGCCCGGCAAAGTGCCGATGAAGATGATCGAGCAGTCATACGGTCCGCAGTTGCACGCGGAAGTGCTGGGCGACGCGGTCTCCAAGGCTTTCTCCGATGCGATCGACGAGCACAAGCTGCGCGTTGCCGGTCAGCCGCAAATCGAACGGCGTGACGATGCGGCCGATGGAGAGATCGGTTTTCATGCGACCTTCGAGGTGTATCCGGAGGTGGTACTTGGCGATTTCGCTTCCCTGCAGGTCGAAAAAGACAGCTGCAGTGTCGGCGATGCCGAAGTCGACAAGACGATTGACATCCTGCGCCGCCAGCGCGCCAGCTGGGAGTCGGCTGGACGTCCGGCCCAGGACAAGGATCGCGTCACGATCGACTTCGTTGGCAAGCTCGATGATGTCGCGTTTGAAGGCGGTACGGCCAGTGATTTTGCATTCGAGCTCGGAGAAGGGCGGATGCTGCCAGACTTCGAAACCGGAGTGCGTGGTGCAAGCGAAGGCGAGACACGCAGCTTCGACGTAGCCTTTCCGGCCGACTATGGCTCCGAGCAGCTTGCCGGCAAGACTGCCCAGTTCGAGATCACCGTCAAAAAGGTCGAGCAGCCAGTTCTGCCGCCGGTCGATGCCGAATTCGCCCGCCAGTTTGGCGTCGCTGATGGAGATCTCGCCAAGATGCGCGCGGATGTGCGGGCTAACCTTGAGCGTGAGGTTTCGCAGCGACTTCGCAATCGGGTCAAGACCGCGGTCATGGATGCCTTGCCGGGTGTGGCAACGCTGGAACTGCCCAAGGCACTGGTGGCTTCTGAGAGTGAAGCGCTCGGCGAGCGCGCCCGGGCCGACTTGCAGGCGCGCGGCATCGATGTGAAGAACATCCCGATCCCGCCGGATGCGTTCACCGAGCAGGCCGAAAAACGGGTTCGTCTTGGTCTGATCGTCGGCGAGTTGGTCAGGGATAAGGCGTTACAGGCGAAGCCGGATCAGATTCGCAAGCAGATCGAAGAGTTTGCTCAGGCTTACGAGAATCCGGCTGAGGTCATCCGCTACTATTTCAGCGACCGTAACCGTCTCGCGGAAGTCGAGGCCCTCGTCGTCGAGCAAAACGTGGTCGACTGGGTGCTCGCCAACGCGAAGGTGGTCGACAAGCAGCTCGGATTCGACGAGCTGATGGGTGCCAACTGAATCGCAAACGGGCCTAGTGTGCCCAGCGGAGCCATTGCATGACTTTCAACAGCATCGTCGAAGATCTTGTCAACGCGCATTTGTCGCAGCGCCAGGAGCCTCAGGGTCTCGGCATGGTGCCGATCGTCATCGAGCAGAGCGGACGCGGCGAGCGGGCCTATGACATCTACTCGCGCCTACTGCGTGAGCGCGTGGTGTTTCTGGTCGGTCCGGTCATGGATCAGGCGGCGAACCTGGTCATCGCGCAGATGCTCTTTCTGGAATCGGAGAATCCGGATAAGGACATCTCGTTCTATATCAATTCGCCGGGTGGCTCGGTGTCGGCAGGCCTGGCGATGTTTGACACGATGCAGTTCATCAAGCCCGATGTCAGCACCTTGTGTATGGGCATCGCCGCCAGCATGGGAGCTTTCCTGCTGGCCGCCGGCGCGAAGGGTAAGCGTTTTGCGCTGCCAAACGCCCGGATCATGATTCACCAGCCGTCGGGTGGTGCGCACGGTCAGGCCTCCGATATCGAGATTCAGGCGCGCGAGATCCTGTACCTGCGTGAGCGCCTGAATTCGATCCTGTCTGAGGTCACCGGGCAGCCGCTCGAGCGAATCGCCCGTGATACCGATCGTGACAACTTTTTGTCGCCGGAAGATGCGGTAAGCTACGGTCTGATCGACAAGGTGTTGTCTCGTCGCGCTGACGGCGCCTGAAGACGATCTGCGGCGTCACGCATCAAGCGGTTTTTGGGCGCCCATCCGGAGAGAGCATGTCGGAAAAGAAGGGTTCGAGCGAAAAGCTGCTTTATTGCTCGTTTTGTGGCAAGAGCCAGCACGAAGTTCGCAAACTGATCGCCGGTCCGTCGGTGTTCATTTGTGACGAGTGCATCGAACTTTGCAACGACATCATCCGGGACGAGGCGCAAGCCGAAGCCGAAGGCGACAGTGCCAAGACCGGACTTCCGACGCCGGCAGAGATCTGTGCCATTCTCGATCAGTACGTGATCGGCCAGGCAATTGCCAAGCGAATCTTGTCCGTCGCGGTGTACAACCACTACAAGCGCGTTCGCGCCGGCGCCAACGAGCGACCCCGTGACGAGCAGGTGGAGCTGGCGAAGTCCAACATCCTGCTGCTCGGGCCGACGGGCTCGGGCAAGACCCTGCTCGCCCAAACGCTCGCGCGGATGCTCAATGTCCCGTTCGCCATCGCTGATGCCACGGCCCTCACTGAGGCCGGCTACGTCGGCGAGGACGTGGAGAACATCCTCCTCAAGCTCATCCAGGCCGCTGACTACGACGTCAAGCGCGCCGAGACC
>JALRBB010000136.1 GCA_023257915.1 Quisquiliibacterium sp.
GCCTATGAACTTGGGGATACGCAGTCGGAACTGAGTCGGCTCGAGGCTTCACTGCGCAGCTATCCCCGAGAGGCGCTGATGCACTGCCATCTTTCCTGGCATGCGGCACTGTTCGCGATGCAGTTAGGCGATTCGGACAAAGCCTGGCGGCATTACCGCGACTCCGTGCATCCGGACGTTGCGCTGGCTCCACCGCTCAATATGGTGACCGATTGCGCGTCGTTTCTATGGCGGGCTGAACTGGCCGATCAGCCCGCACCTGGCGGGGCTGCCGGGGCACAGCGCGAATGGGACACGGTACATCGCAGCGCTCGGCAGTATTTTCCGAAGGCGGGTGTCACATTCGCCGACGTGCATGTCGCGCTCGCCTGCATTGCGAGTGGTGATCGCACAGGGCTTGGCGAGCTTCGCGCGCAGCTCGCCGAGCGTCTGGCGGCCGGCAAGCTGACCGCGGGGCCGGCGGTGCTTTCGCTGGTGGACGGACTGGCCGCCTATCGTGACGCAGACTGGCCGCGCGCGGTGCGCGAACTGGGTGCTGCGTTGCCCGAAACGGTGCGCATTGGTGGCAGTCGTGCACAGCGGGATCTGGTGGCGTTGACGCTTGCCGAGGCGCAACGTCAGGCAGGTGCCGGCACCGGGAGGCCGCCTGGATTCAGGTGAAACCGCAGCAGTTGGGCGGCGAAGCGGGCTTTGCGCTGGGCTTTAGTTCGCGCGCATCGTGCCTGGCAGCCAAAGCGCCAGTTGCGGCCAGAGAATCACGAGCCCCATGACCGCGATCATCAACAGCACATAGGGTGCGCTGCCCCGCACGATCTCGCCCATCGGTGCGCGGGTGATCGCCTTGATCGTGAACAGGTTCATGCCGACCGGCGGCGTGATTTGCGCAAGCTCCAGGTTGATGACCAGCAGCACGCCGTACCAGATCGGGTTGATGCCCAGATGCGCCAAGGCTGGCATGATCACCGGAGTCGTGATCAGGATGATCGCAATCGACTCCAGGAACATGCCGAGCACGAAGATCAGCGCCATCATCACGATGATGAAACCAATCGCGCCGGTATCGTTGGCGATGATCGTCTCGACAATCTGCTGGGGGATGCGCAGCTTGGTGAGCACGTGCCCGAACACTGAGGCACCGGCCAGGATCATGAACAGCATCGCCGAGACCTTGCAGCCGTCGATGGCAGAATCCCAGATGTCTCTCAGACCGATCGTGCGATAGATCACGACGCCGATCAACAGTGCCAGCCAGGCACCTGCGGCCGCCGCTTCAGTGGCGGTAAACAGGCCTGCGTACATGCCGCCGAGGACAAAAACCGGCAGCGAGATCGCCCATACCGACTTGCGGATTGCCAGCAGGGCTTCAGACAGGCTGGCGCGGGGCTCGCGGGCGATGTGTTTACGACGCATCGCGACGGAGATCATCGTCCAGACGACGAACACTGTTGCCATCAGCAAGCCCGGAACGATGCCGGCCATGAACAGGCCGCCGATCGAGGTGTCGGTGGTGACGCCGTACAAGACCATCGGGCCGGACGGGGGGATCAGGATGCCGAGTGTGCCGCCGGCCGCCACCAGTCCGTAGGCTTCGCGCGGGGAATAGCCAAAGCGCAGCATTTGCGGGATGGCTACCGCGCCGATCGTCAGGGCAGTCGCCACGCTGGAGCCGGAAATCGCCGCGAAGATCGTGCAGGCGGTGATCGTGGCGATACCCAGTCCGCCAGGCAGATGGCGGGTCAGCGTGTACGCGGTGTTGTACAGATCGTCGACGATCCGACCACGGATCATCAGGTGCGCCATAAACGCGAACAGCGGAATCGCCACCAGCAGGTAGCGGTTGATCTCGCCGAAGATGACTTCAGTGACCGAGCCGAGTTCGCCTTGTGTGATCAGGAGCGCGGCACCACCGTAAAGCGCTAGACCCGCGAAGATCGGCAGGCCGGTAAACAGCAGCAGCAGCAGGCCGGCGAACAACAGCGTAACGGTCATTCGAGTTCTTCGCCGCCGTGTCCGGATGGAACCAGGTCTGCGCCAATCAGCGAGCGCCAGAGCACCTCGATTGCCGCTAGCAGAAGTAGCGCACCGCCGATGGGCATCAACAGCATCAACATCCAGGTCGGCCACTCGAGAGCTCCCTCGGTGACCAGACCGAGCGTGCGCGCGAGCATCGCGGTCTCCCAGCCATTGATGATCAGCACCAACGAAATCGCGATCGTCGCCAGTGCCGCCCAGACGCGAGCCAGTCGACGAGCGGGCGGCGCCAGACGCGAAACCAGGATGTCGACCCCAATATGCTCGGAGTGTCGCAGTGACTGCGTCGCGGCTAGCATCACGATCGCCACCAGGGCAATGCCGACTAGATCGTCGACCCAGACCGGGGCATCGTTGAACAGGTAACGCATGATGACCGCCCAGCCGATCAGCGCAAAGGAAAGCAACATCGCCAGCGCCGAAATGGCCATCGCGACTGCTGCCAGTCGCGAGACCAGACCGCTTAGAAGAGCCAGTAAACGAGGCAGTTCAACCGGATTCTGAGAGTTGGGCGAGGGCATGGTCTGGCGGGGGCAGGGCGCCGGCAGATCGCCGGCGCAGACCTCGGAGCGGAATAGCTGACCGGTCGCAGATGCCCGGTCAGAGTCGGTCGATCAATTCAAGCAACTTGACGCCATCCGGGGCGGTGGCTCGCAAGAATTCGCGCTTGACCGCCGGTTGCATCGCATCGGCCATCACCTGCTCTTGCTGTTTGGTCAGGGCAATCGTCTTCATGCCCTTGTCATTGAGCACCTTGACGTCGTTCGCCGGGACGCCGTCGGTGGTTCGAATGGAGCGTTGTACTGCGCGATCTGCTGCCTTCTGGATCGCATCGCGCACGTCCGTGGGGAGGCCGTTCCACCAGGCCGGGTTCACGACCAGATTGTCGAAAGCCAGGATGATGTTGGAGGCAACGCCGAATTTTTGAATTTCGTAAAACTTGCGGCTGTTGGCTGCCTTGACGCCAGTAAAGCCGGCATCAAGCACGCCGGTCTGCAGCGCCTGGTACACCTCGGAGCCGGGCATTGCGGATGGCTTTGCACCCATTTCCTCGAGGCCGGAATCGAACATCTTGTTCAAGCCGCGAATCTTCAGCCCGGAAAAATCCGCTGGCGTGATCAGCGGACGCGCTGCAGAGGTGAAGATTCCGTCGTTGGTATCGACGATCCAGGCAATGTTCTTGACGCCGCGGGCCGCCATCTTTGCATCGAGCAGTTTCGATGCTTCCGAACCGATAAAGGCTTTTTGCTTGGCGACCGAAGTCATCAGGTAAGGAATGATCGTGACGCTCATCTCGGGGATGGTCTTGCCCCACTGGAAGCTCAGAATCGCAGCCGCTTCAATCTTGCCACTGGCGACAGCCGGATGATTCTGATTCGGCTTGAACAGTTGAGCTGCCCCGAAAATCTGAACCTCGGCGCGTCCCTTCGTGAATTCCTGAACTTCCTTGGCGAACAGCGCGATGTTGACCGCGCTGTGATGCGCCGGCGGGAACTGGTGGCTCAGTCGCATCGTGAATTCCGCGGCGCCTGCGCCGGCGCTGAGACTTGCCGTGACGAATGCCGCGAATACGGCTGACAGTGTGAATTGACGACGACCGATCATGCGTGTCTCCTGTTGATATTGTTTTTAAAGACCCCCGGGACCCTCAAGCGCCGCAGGTATCGACAGTTTCGCGCGTCCAGATTAGCGACGCTGGGGGCCGGACGTCGACGGCGGACGACCTGGCAGATGGCGGTAGGTGATCCGGCCCTTTGTCAGGTCATAAGGCGACATCTCCAGCGAGACTGCGTCGCCCGCGATGATGCGGATATGGTTCTTTTTCAGCTTGCCGCCCGCATAGGCAACAAGGTTATGCCCGTTGTCGAGCGTGACGCGGTAGCGGCCGTCGGGCAGCACCTCGGTCACCGCTCCGTGCATTTCGATCAGTTCTTCCTTGGCCATTCCAACTCTCCTAAGTATCGTGCGTCAGTCCTGTCGCGAGCGTTGCCCTGCCCTGCGCGAAGCTGCGCATCGTGCTGCGCTAAGCGCTTGCAACAGCGCTCGCAACCTTGAGTGCGCATGCGCGTTGTGTGGCGGCAGAACCGAACATGGTCGCGCTGGAGGGTCGGGCAACCGGGCAGCGCATCATCGAAACCGGGCTATCACACTGGGCCATCAAATGACCGTCACCGATAAGGTGAAACTCTGCGTGACGCAGCAGCAAGATCAACCGTCAAAAAGAAATTAGCCGGGCGGGCCGGCTAGTTCTCATGTATTTCCGGTGGTAGGCCGTGCTGGATTCGAACCAGCGACCAACGGATTAAAAGTCCGCTGCTCTACCAGCTGAGCTAACGACCCCCGAAACAGCCCGAAATTATATCCGGAGCACTAAGTCTGGTCAAACGCTTGCATCGGGCAGCCGTTGCCGCCCGACTGCATGCTTGATGCCCTCGCGTATCCGGTGCTCACTTGAGCGCAGCAAGGCGCTCGCGGGCGATTTTTGCAGCAGCCGAGTCCTTGTGCCGAGCGATCAAATTTTCGAATGTCTTGCGCGCCGATTTTTTGTCGCCGCTGTCGATCTGCGCGATTCCGATGCCTAGCATCGCATCCGGCACGCGCTTGTCCTCGGGGTATTTGCTGATCAAGGCCTGCTGCGTTGCGATCGAACCTTTCAGGTCTTTCTGGGCAAACTGAGCGCTTCCCATCCAGAACAAGGCTTCGGGCATGTAGCCGCTGTTCGGCCAGCGCTTTCGCAACAGACCGAAATCACTGACTGCGGCGCCGAAGTCGCCGGCGCGAAACCGGGTCATTGCTGCGTCGAAGGTCTTTTGCTCCTCAGGTTCAACCAGGACCATCTTGCCGTCGATTTCAATCTTCGTCGGTTCGAACGGTTTTAGCCGGGTGTCCAGATCGGAGTAAAGATCTTTCTGGCGGCGTTGATTCTGCGCGAGATCGTTGGCCTGGACTTCGAGTTGTCCGCGCAGCTTGGCGACGTCCTGACGCAGCGCTTCGATCTGGTTTTGCAGATCGAGTTGTCCGCGAGCGGTCTGTTCAAGCCGGTCGATACGTTCGGCCAGTTCCGTAGTGCGCTCCTCGAGCGCGCGCGACAGGGCTTCCACCTTGCCGCGCATGTCGATGATCGCGCGACGAGCCTCGTTATCGCCAAACAACTGGGCGCTGGCGAACTGCGGTGCGAGCAGTGCCGCACCCGCGAGAATCAGGGCGCCCGCGAGCCTGGTCGATTGTGGGGTCTGCTTCACTGGTAGACCAGGTCGGCGCGGCGGTTTTCCGCCCACGACGCCTCATCGCCACCGGTGGCGCGGGGCTTTTCTTCACCGAAGCTGACCGGCTCAACCTGCGCATCTGCAACGCCCAGCGCGACCAGCGCCTTGCGCACTGCCTCGGCACGTTTCTGGCCGAGTGCGAGGTTGTATTCACGGCTGCCGCGATCATCCGTATTGCCCTGGACGATGATCTTGCGGTTGCTGTTGCTGACCAGGTAGCGTGCGTGCGCGTCGATGGTGCCGCGATACTCGTCCCGGACCGTGTAGCTGTCGAAGTCGAAGTAGATGCTGCGCTTGGCAAGCGGGCTCGACGGATCGTTCAGCGGATCGCGTTCGCCGGCCGTGACCGACGCGATCCCGCGGCTGTCGGCACCGCTTCCGGCAGCGCCTGATGCGGACTTATCGTCGGTCTGGGCGGCAGCGTTCTCATCGAGCTTGACCGAGGAGCCGCAGCCGGCCAGTGCGATCGAGCAGATGGCGGCGATCAGGAGACGTTGCAGGGTATTCATTCCGAGGGCCTTTGATAGATTTGAATTAAACCGGATATTGTCGCTGGTCGATGCTTACGCGAACGTTTCATTTCTGACGAAACTGTGTCATTGGGGCAACGGGCCCCAGGTGGGCTCCCGGATGTCGCCCGCATTCGAGGTAAGCCGCTGTTTGACGCGACCATCGACCGAAACTGCCATCAGGGAGTCGCGCCCGCCAGCCTGGGTTGCGTACATGATCCAGCGGCCGTTCGGCGCGAAGCTGGGTGCCTCTTCGCGCCCACCGTCCGACAGCAGGCGTTCGGTGCCCGAAACCAAATCCTTCATCGCGACCAGGTAACGCCCTTCGCGACGGGTGACAAACGCCATGGTTTTGCCGTCGGGGCTGATCCGGGGGCTGACGTTGTAGGTGGAACCGAAGGTGACACGCACCGGATCCCCGCCTGTCGGCGACATGCGATAGATCTGCGGCGATCCGCCTCGGTCGGACGTGAAGTAAATGGCGGCGCCGTCAGCCGACCAGCGCGGTTCGGTATCGATACCCGACGAGGTCGTCAGACGCTGCGGGTTGCCGCGGCCATCAGCAGGTACCAGGTAGACCTGAGACAGGCCGTCCCGGGTTAGTGCGACTGCCAGCGTGCGGCCGTCCGGAGACCAGGCCGGCGCGCTGTTGCTCCCGCGGAAATTGGCCACCGCGATGCGCTGCCCGCTGGCTAAGGTGTGGACATACACCACCGGTTTTTTGCTCTCGAACGACACATACGCGAGGCGTGATCCATCCGGTGACCAGGATGGCGAAATGATCGGCTCCGACGAGGTGAGGGCGGTCTGGATGTTTTCTCCGTCCCAGTCGGCGATATTCAGGCGATAGCGGTTCGCCTGTTTCGAAACAAAGGCGATGCGGGTCGAAAAAATGCCTTTTTCACCCGTGATTTTCTCGTAGACCCAGTCGGCGATGCGATGTCCGGCCAGCCGCAGGTCGGCCTCCGAAACCAACACCGATTCGCCGCCGAGCGACGCCTGGCGGACCGCATCGCTTAAGCGGTAGCGCACGTCGTAGCGACCGTCAGTGATGCGGGTGATCGAGCCGGCCAGTACCGCGTCGGCCCCGCGCGCGCGCAGCGCGAGGAAATCGATCGCAGACGCCTCGTTCAAGGACATCTGAGGGTCAACAAGTCGAAAGGCACCGCTGCGCGCCAGGTCGCCCCGGACGACTTCGGCGACATTGCGCGGTATCTGCCCGGTGGCGGTGAAATCCGCGACCGCGATTGGGTACTGGGAGGCGCCTACCCCGGAGACGTCGATGCGCATCTGCGCGTAGGCGGGAGTGGTGATGGCCAGCGTCCCGGCCATCGCGAGCAGACTGGCTCGCACAAATGCTCGGCGATTAGACATGATGAAAGATTATAGCGACCCGCGGTCGCGGCGAAAGCCCAGATTAGCGGTCGTCGCGTGGACCGCGGCTAATTTCGAGCTCTCGCGGGCAACTGCCGTCCGGACGGCGCGGGAACGGATCGCTGCGCTTGATGCCGCGCTCGGCGGCCTGGTCCCAGGCGGCAAGGCCGCTGGTGCGTTTCAGGCGTACCGCCGCGATCGAGCAGTCCGGCATCAGGCTGACCACGAACACCGCTTTCGGATTGCCAGTCAGGTCGGCTGGCACTTGATAGGTGGTGTTGGAAATCAGCAGTGAGGAGATCTTTGCTACGTAATCCCCCTCGCTTCCGCCCCGCGCGCCACCCGAGGTGGCACCGCTAGCCGCACCGGCGCTCGCCGAGTTGCCCTTCTCGCTGCCGGCTCCCGCCTGGCTCATCAACTGGCGCATGTAGTCCTTGCGACTTTGTTCGGCAACGCGTCTTTCTTCCGCTTTGCGCTTTTCCTCAGCGAGACGTTTTTCCTCGGCCTTGCGTTTTTCCTCGGCGAGGCGCTTTTCTTCGGCTTTGCGTTTTTCCTCAGCGAGGCGCTTTTCCTCGGCTTTACGCTTTTCCTCAGCGAGGCGCTTTTCCTCGGCTTTACGCTTTTCCTCAGCGAGGCGCTTTTCGTCGGCCTTGCGT
>JALRBB010000183.1 GCA_023257915.1 Quisquiliibacterium sp.
TGCCGGATTAGCCGCGCCGAAATTGCCGATGATCGGGATGCCATGGCGCGCGCATGGCGACAGGATCGGTTCGAGCAGGCGCTCCAGCATCGGCTCGTAGCCGCGTTGCGGATTGCGGCGTTTTTCAAGCTGGGCAAGCGCCACGGTACGCTCGCCGAGGACTTCGAAGAACATCGCGGACGGACCGCCGGATTCGATCAGGGTCTTGACCACCGGGATCGGCGCATCCACCCGGTCGCCGGAGAACCCCGCGCCGTTACCGATCCGAAAGACCGATGACGCTTTCTGTGCTGTCATGGTGTGCTGGCTTCATGCTTGGCCCCCTCGGGCCGGGTCTTCATTGTGCAGCAATTGTGGGTGGTCAGCGGCTGGTTCGCGTGCTTTTGCCGCGCTCATCCGGAAAACCGGTTTCGGAGGGGAAAACATCGGGCGCACCGCGGCTTGACGCTTGCGCGCATCTGCGCCAAATTGCGTCGAGTCAGTTAAATGTCCGTACCATTGAGGAGAGCTTCGTTCATGTCCAGCAGTACGCAATCCGACAGCCATCTCGACGCGCTGATCATCGGTGCCGGCTTTGCCGGCCTGTACCAGCTTCACAGCCTGCGGGATCGCCTCGGCATGCGCGCACAGGTGCTTGAGGCTGGTGACGGCGTCGGCGGAACCTGGTACTGGAACCGGTACCCGGGCGCGCGCTGCGATTCCGAGAGCCACTCGTACATGTTCTATTTCGACGAGCGGCTGGTGCAGGGTTGGGAGTGGTCGCAGCGCTATCCGGGTCAGCCCGAGATCCTGCGCTATCTGAACTTCGTCACCGACACGCTGGATCTGCGCCGCGACATCACCTTCAATGCGCGGGTGAACGGCGCCGAGTGGGATGAGGCGAACAGGCTCTGGCATGTGCGCACCGAGGACGGCCGGCAGATCAGCGCGCGCTATCTGGTGAGCGCGGTCGGCTGCCTGTCGAGCGCGAATCTGCCGCAGATTGCGGGGCTGGAGGATTTCCAGGGCGACTGGTATCACACCGGTCAGTGGCCGCATGAGGGGGTGGATTTCACCGGCAAACGGGTTGGCGTGATTGGCACCGGCGCAACCGGTATCCAGGCGATTCCGGTCATTGCGCAGACTGCGGCGCAGGTGACGGTGTTTCAGCGCACCGCCAACTACAGCATCCCGGCGCGCAATCAGCCACTGACCCCGGAGTTCAAGCGCGAGATCAAAGAGAACGCAACCGAGATCTACGCGACCATGCGCAAGGCCACCAACGGCCATGCGTTCCTGATCGACGACCGGCTCGCGGTGGCAACGCCTGAAGAAGATCGTCAGGAGATCTACGACAAGGCCTGGGAGGTTGGCGGGCTGCGGTTTCGAGCGGTGTTCAAAGATATTCTGGTCGACCAGGCAGCCAATGACACCGCCGCCGACTACATCAAGGACAAGATCCGGCAAATGGTCAAGGATCCGAAGAAGGCCGAGGTACTGGCCGACATCGACCATCCGTTTGCGGCCAAGCGCCCGCCGATCGACACCAACTATTTCGATGTGTACAACCGCGACAACGTGGGTCTGGTGGATCTGCGCGCCACACCGATCGAGCGCATCACGCAGGCGGGCATTCGCACCAGCGACCAGGAGCATCCGCTCGACATCATCGTGTTTGCCACGGGTTTCGACGCGATGACCGGCGGCTTGTTCAAGCTGAACATTACTGGCAGCGGTGGCCGAAAGCTCAAGGATTACTGGTACGCCGGCCCGCGCACTAACCTCGGCTTGCAAGTGCCCGGATTCCCGAACCTGTTCACGATCACCGGTCCTGGCAGCCCGTCAGTGCTGTGCAATCTGCCGCCGCAGATCGAGCAGCATGTCGAGTGGATCACCGAGTGTCTGAAAACGATGCAGGCCAAGGGAGCGGATCGTATCGAAACTACCGAGGATGCGGCCGAGCAATGGGGCGAAGAGGTCGAACGTGCGGCACGCGCAACCTTGCTGTTCGGAGTCAAACATTCCTGGTACCTGGGCGCCAACGTGCCTGGCAAGCCGCGGGTCTTCATGCCGTACGCGGGCGGTTTTGACCGGTATCAAAAGATCTGCGACCAGGTGGCCGCCGACGGCTACAAGGGGTTCGCGATCTCCTGATCGCGAGGGTAAATCACATGGATCCGAACCATCGAGTGCCTGCCCAGGCCGGCTGGTGCGCCCAGCAGGCTGAGGCACAAGCCGGAGCAGACGCGATCAATCGCCGTCGTGTCTTGAGAGTCTCGGCTGGTTTGGGCCTGGCACTGACGCTGCCCGGTTGGGCCGCCGCAGCCTGTCCGGCATTTCTTGATCACGACCTGCAGAAGCTGCACTCGTCGGACAAGGTCAACCTGTGTAAGGCCTTCTCGGGTCGCCCTCTGCTGATCGTCAATACTGCGAGCCATTGCGGCTTCACCCCGCAGTTCAAGGGTCTGGAGGCGCTGCACCGGCGCTTCGCCACGCGTGGGCTGACGGTGGTCGGCTTCGCCTCGGATGACTTCAATCAGGAGGCCAATACCGAAGCGAAGGCCGCCGAAGTCTGTTTCGTGAATTTCGGGGTCACTTTCACGATGGTCGCGCCAAGCCACGTGAAGGGCGCGCAGGCCAATCCGGTGTTTCGCGAGCTCAATGCCCGGGCCGGCGCTCCGCAATGGAACTTCAACAAGTATCTGGTTAGTGCGGACGGTGCCTCGGTGCAGCGCTTCGGCAGCTCGGTGGCACCGGAGTCCGGGCAGTTGCAGGTGGCCATCGAGACCTTGCTGAAATAAGCCTCGTCAAACTGCAAAAAAGCCGGCGTTCGCCGGCTTTTTTGTGACTGCTGCAAGCGGGTCGCTCGCGTAAGCGCTCGCCCGCGAGACCACTTACTTCATCGTGGTGATCCGGATATCGACGCGGCGGTTCTTCGCGCGACCCTCTTCGGTGTCGTTACTGGCCACCGGTTGCGACTCGCCTTTGCCTTCGGTCTTGATGCGCGCATCGCTGACGCCTTTGGAGACCATGTAGGCCTTGACCGAGTCGGCACGCCGCAGCGACAGTGCCATGTTGTAAGCGTCGGAGCCCACGGAGTCGGTATGGCCGACGACGATCGCCACATCGATCTTCTTCGGATCGACGTCGGAGAGCAACATGTCGATGCTCTTGCGCCCTTCA
>JALRBB010000185.1 GCA_023257915.1 Quisquiliibacterium sp.
GAACTGTTGTTGCAGGTCGGCAAGCAGGTTCAGAATCTGCGCCGGGATTGATACGTCGAGTGCCGAGACCGGCTCATCGCAGACGATCAGCTCCGGTTGCGCAGCCAGCGCCCGTGCGATTGCGATGCGCTGGCGTTGGCCCCCGGAGAATTCATGCGCATAGCGGGCAGCGGCTTCCGCACGCAGACCAACCACATCCAGAAGCTCTCGCACGCGTGCGCTGCGCTGGGAGGCCGGGACAACCCGATGCAACATCAGGGGTTCGGCGATCATGTCGCCGACGGTCATGCGTGGATTCAGAGAACCGTACGGATCCTGAAAGATCATCTGAAGGCGACCACGCAATCCGCGCAGTTGCGCGCCGTTGGCCTGCAGCAGATCTTGCCCGTGCAGCCGCAGGCTACCCCCCGTGGGTTCAATCAGTCGGGTGACCAGTCGCGCGACCGTCGACTTGCCGCAACCGGATTCGCCGACAATCGCGAAGGTCTCGCCAGCCCGCACTGCAAACGACACTCCGTCGACTGCCTTGACCAAGGCCTTGCTAGCCCCGAACAGACCCTGCTGCACTGGGAAGTGCTTGACCAGGTCTACCGCCTCGAGTACCGGAGTGCCATCGGCTGCCTGCATGCGCAGATCCGGGTTGTCGTTCGAGCTCATCGTTGCGACTCCGCTGTCTGTGCGGGTTGTCTCAGAGATTCGGCCAGCTGTTCAAGGGGGGCTTTCCAGCAGCGCGACCAATGGCCGTCTTGCACCTCGGCCAGCGGTGGCGCCTCGCTGTGGCAGCGGGTATCGGCGAATGGACAACGCGGCGCAAAGCGACAGCCAGGCGGCTGCGCAGTCGGAGCCGGCACCAGGCCGTCGATCGCCGCGAGCCGCTCGCGCCGTCCGCCCAGGGCCGGGATCGCACCGAGCAGTCCGACCGTGTAGGGATGCTGCGGCATCGCGAAGATCTGTGCGACGCTCGCTTGCTCGACGACCTGCCCGGCGTACATCACCAGGACTCGGTCGGCCATTTCGGCCACTACGCCCAGATCGTGCGTGATCAGCATGATCGCGGTCCGGGTCTGGCTGCGCAGCGTCCGCATCAGTTCGAGTACCTGCGCCTGGATCGTCACATCGAGCGCGGTAGTCGGCTCGTCGGCGATTAGCAGGGCAGGCTGGCACAGCAGCGCCATCGCGATCATCACGCGTTGGCGCATACCGCCAGAGAGTCGATGCGGGAATTCGTCGATGCGCTGCTCTGGAGCCGGAATGCGAACCTGGCGCAGCATGTCAATGGCCGCGGCGCGCGCCTTGGCTGGCGACATGCCGCGATGCCGGACCAAGACCTCGCAAAGTTGCGAGCCGATGGTGAACGCCGGATTGAGCGAGGTCATCGGCTCCTGAAAAATCATCGCAAGCCGGTCGCCACGCAGGTCGGCGAGTTCGCGAGGCGGCATCGAGAGCAAGTCGCGGCCCTCGAAGTGAATGCGGCCATCGAGCATCGCCGGCGGCCGCGTGAGCAGGCCCATCACGGAGAGTGCGGTCACGCTTTTGCCGCAGCCGGATTCACCGACGATGCACAGCAGTTCGCCTGGCGTTAATGAAAAGGAGACCCCGTCGACTGCAGTCGCGATCCCTGCATCACTTGGAAAGCGCACGCGCAGCTCGTCGACGCGCAGCAAGGCTTCGGTCATGCGCGCCACCGGTGTGCTCGCGATACCACCCGCCTTAGGAGAATCATCATCGCCGTGGGTTCTACAAGTGGCGATTCAGCCCGCCTGCGGGCCGGTGGCCTTGGCGATCTGCGCGTCGATTTCGGCCCGGTCCCAGATACCGCCAGGCTTGTCCCGGGTCGCAAAAAACTTGGCAAAGTGCACGAAGCGTTCACGGCTGACCGCCTCCAGGCGTTCCAGTTCGGCGAGCGGGTCGGCGTGATCATCGACCCGCAGATCGAGCTGCGGATATTCCTCGGTGTCGAAGATACGCAGCGCGGCTGACTGCTTGCCGCGCTTGTCGCCTCCCGCCGCCTCGCCTGCCTTGAGTGCGGCGATCAGGCGTTGTGCGAATGGCAGCGCCGCGCCGGCCTGGTACTGGCGCGCGGTCTCGGCGATCACCTGCGGGCCGGCCAGCATATTGCCTGCGACCGAGAACCCCGGGTGGATCGCATGGCCGCACCAGGGCACGCACTGCTCGCCGGTGTGCGCGGCAATGCGGCCCTGGGCATCCTGAAGATGCAGCTGACGCGCTGCGGCGCCTGGGTCGGAGTCGATCAGTGCCTGCAGCACCAGCTCTGCCGACAGGCCCTCGCGTAACAGCCGCAGCCCGCGCGGGCCAAAGGTTGGATTGAGCAACGCCTGCGATGCGAGTGCGCCGACACCACCATCGGCATGTGGGCAGAGCGCCCCGACCGCGAAGAAACGCGTCGCGACCGCGATGCCGAAGGCGCCGCTGGCAGGATCTCGGGCAACGATCGACCAGGTCATTAGGGGGCCTATGCTAGTTCAAGTTGCCTCAGGTGCAAGGCGCATGCCAGCCGCGCGCATGGTTTTTTTTCGTGCGCTGGGCAGCAGCGGGCGTGCAAGAGCCATGCACAGGCGCCGCCAGCCCATTGGCGCTTCGCCTCGTGGCAAGATAGGCCCCCCGAAACGACACACTGACAAGGCACCAGCTTGGGGCGAGGCCCCGCAACCGGTGCATGCATGAGAACCAGATGAGCGCATCCGAATACCTGACCCTGCACGAAATCGTCAAACGTGCGCGCCAGAACCTGAACCACAACGCCTGGGAATACATCGTCGGCGGCACCGAGACCGAGACGACTCAGCGTCGCAACCGGCTGTCCCTCGACACCTTGGCGTTCCGCCCGCGCGTGCTGCGCAATGTCAGTGCGGTCGATGCCTCGACCGAGTTTTTTGGCGACAAACTGCGTCTGCCGGTGGTGCTGGCGCCGGTCGGCAGCCTGGAGCTCTTTGACCCGGGTGCGGGCGGCGCGGTAGCCGCCGCGGCCGGCGAGTTCGGCTGTGCGCACATGCTGAGCTCGGTGTCGGTCATGTCATACGAAGATGTCGCGCGTGCGGCGCCGGACGCGGTACGCATGTTCCAGCTTTACGTGAACGGCGATGCAGCCTGGATCGACGCGGTGTTCGACCGAGTGCTTGCCGCTGGTTTTCGCTCGCTGGCGATCACGGTCGACTCGTCGGTCTATTCCCGCCGCGAGCGGGACATCGCCAAGCGCAACCTGCGCCGTGTTGCCGTGCCGGGCCGCGAGTATCAGGCCACTTTTTGCTGGGAGGATGTCGCCCGCATTCGTGCCAAGTATTCGGTGCCGCTGACGCTCAAGGGCATCGGCACCGCCGAAGACGCGAAGCTTGCGGTCGAGCATGGTGTCGATGCGGTCTATGTCTCCAACCATGGCGGCCGCCAGCTCGACCATGGGCTGGGCGCCATGGATGTGCTGCCCGAGGTGGTCGATGCGGTCGCGGGTCGGGCCCGCATCATTATCGATGGCGGCTTTTTTCGCGGCACCGACATCGTCAAGGCGATCGCGCTCGGCGCCGACCTGGTCGGTCTGGGCCGGCTGCACTGCATCGCGCTGGCCGCCGGCGGTCAGGCGGGCGTTGTGCGGATGCTCGAGCTGCTCGAGCGCGAGGTGCGCGATTGCATGGCGCTGCTCGGGGTCACGAAGCTCTCCGAGCTGAATAGCTCCTACGTCGCGCGTGCCGCAGCGGTCGAGCAGCCTGCGCCGCTCAGCGCATTCCCGCTGCTCGATCTGAGCGAAAAGTCCTTCTACTGAACAAGCCCCCAGTCGGCCGATGCATGCCGGCACGGCGCCGGTGTGGCCAGCCGGCGTACCGGAGAGATCGATGAACCCGAGTGAACGTCGTCAGAAGTTTCGTGCGGTGCTGGCCGGCGATCGCTGCCTGCACCCGGGGTCGGTGTTCGACCCGCTGTCGGCCCGCATCGTTCAGGACCTGGGTTTCGAGCTCGGTATGTTCGCCGGCTCGGTGGCCTCGCTGGTCATCCTTGGCTCGCCGGATATCGCGCTGATCACGCTGTCCGAATTTGCCGAGCAGGCCCGCCGGATCTGCCGCGCCGCGAACGGGCTGCCGCTGATGGTCGATGCCGACCATGGCTACGGCAATGCGCTGGGTGTGATGCGCACCGTCGAGGAAATGGAAGCCGCCGGTGTGTGCGCGCTGACCATCGAGGACACGCTGTTGCCTCAGGCGCATGGCGCCGGCGCTGGCATCCGTCTGACCTCGATCGACGAAGGCATCGGCAAGATGAAGGGCGCGCTTGCGGCACGCCAGGATCCGTCGCTGGTCATTGTCGGGCGCACCAGTGCGATCTCGGTCACCGGCGTCGAGGACACGATTGCGCGGCTACAGGCCTACGAGGCCTGCGGGGTCGATGCGCTGTTCCTGGTCGGCGTCAAGACCTGCGAGCAGCTGCAGACGGTTTCGGCGGCGACGAAGCTGCCACTGATCCTGGGCGGGGTGCCCGACGCGTTGTCCGACGCGCAGTGGCTGGCCTCGCAGCGGGTACGCATCTGTCTGCAGGGACATGCACCCTACATGGCGGCGATCGGTGCCGCCTATGACACCTTGAAGGCGCTACGCGAGGGCACGCCGCCGGCCAAGCTCGAGCGCGTGCCGGCGCCCGAGCTGATCAAGCAGGCCAGCCGCGAAGCCGATTACACCCGGCTTGCACGCGATCTTCTCGGAGGGTGATTGCCCAATGACACCCCCACGCATCCGCTTGTTCGAAGAGGCTGACTTTGAGGCCTGGTATCCGCTGTGGCGCGGTTATCAGGAGTTCTACAAGGTCGACATCGCACGCGACACCAGCCTGCAAACCTGGCTGCGGATTCTCGATCCGTCCGAGCCGATGCATGGCGCATTCGTGCTCGACGAGACTGGTCGGCCTGTTGGCATCGTCCACTACATCGAGCATCGCAGCACCTGGACCACTGGCAACTACTGCTACCTGCAGGACCTATTTGTCGAGCCAACACTGCGCGGCACCGGCCTTGGTCGGGCGCTGATCGAGCATGTCTATGCCTGGGCGAAAGAGGCCGGCTGCTCGCGGGTCTGGTGGCTTACGCATGAGAGCAATACGCATGCGATGCTGCTCTATGACCGCATCGCTGATCGTTCGGGCTTCGTGCAGTACCGCAAGCTGCTCTAGCCCGCGACCATTGTCGCGGACGGTCAGCGCGACCGGCCGCTGCGCCGGCGCCTCGCGAGCGATGCCAGTGCATATCCGAGCAGCAACAGTCCCGGGATGGCAATACCGGTCTGGTGGCTTCCCAGCGCTTCATGCAGCGCGCTGATGCCGGTGACGCCGATCAGGATGCCGGCCAGCCTGGTTACCGAGACCAACGCGCCGGCGGTACCGCGATGACGTGGCGGCAGCATCGACGTGGTGGCGTCGGTGTAGCCGACCTGGAAGCTTCCCAGGCCAATGCCGGTGATCGCGAGCGCAAGACCGAGCAGCAACGGTGAGTGCAGACCGACCAGCGCGGCCACCAGCAGCAAGCCGAGCGCGGCGCACAGTAGGCCCGCGCGAACCAGAGCGGTCGCGGCCATCTCTCTGGCAAAGCGGCCGGCCAGCAGCCCGCCCAGCAAGGCGCCGCCCGGGTACAGTGCGATCAGCAGGCCGGCGCCCGCGACCTCCAGCCCTGGCCAGCTGGTCAGCGCATAGGGCACGAGCAGCAGGATCGCAAAGCCGGCAAAGTTGATCATCACCGAATCGAGCTGCAACAGGCCGAATCCAAGGCGATCGAACTGCGACTCGGCGGTGCGCATGACACCCTCTTCATCGGGGCTAGTTGCGCCGGGTTCGTTCGCAGCCGGCGGCGCCGCGCGCACATCGGCCAACCACGGCAGGCCGGCGAGCACCAGCACTGCCAGCGGTACCCGGAACCAGAACACGCCGGACCAGCCGAGCCATTCGATCAGCAGGCCACCCACCAGCGGGCCGAAGGCCAGCCCGAAACTGAAGGTCGTTACATAGATCGCGACGATCTGGCGCTTTTGCTGCGGCGGATAGAGCAGCGTGGCCAGCGCCGGCGCACAGGCCATTGCCAGCCCCACCGACACCCCCTGAAGCACGCGCAGCGCGACCAGCCAGCCGAAGCTCGGCGCAAAGCCCGCTGCCAGATGCGTTATCGCGCAGCAGGCCATGCCGATCGCGAAGATCCGCCGGTGGCCGTAAAGATCGCCAAGCCGGCCCGATGCCAGCGTCACCACCGACTGGGTCAACGCGAACGCGAGCACCACCCATTGGATCTGGCGCAGTGGCAGCCCGAACGCTCCGGTGATCGCCGGGAAGGCGACGTTGACCGCCGTATCGAGCGGACCCATCAGCGAGCCGGCGCAGACCAGGATGAGTCCGATCAGGCGTTGTCGATCGTGCATCGATATCCAATGCGGGTTGTCGGACCTTGGTCCGAAAGCGGCGGACAGTGTTCCGCACGCTGCAAGGGCGCAAGCATCGCGCAGTTCGGCCTTCGCGTCGATGCATCCGGGCCTTGTGTACAGTGCAGGACTGTCCGGCTCTTTCGCCGGGCGATGCATGGAGACAGCCCGGATGTCTGGATCGAGCCAGCAGGAATTCGTTGTCGAGCCACTGCCCGACGGCGCGATCTTTCGTCTGACGCGGCCAGCCAAGCTCAATGCGCTGACCAAACCGATGCTGATTGGCCTCGCGCAATGCCTGACCGATCTCGAGGCGCGACGCATGAGCCTGCTGGTGATCATCGGCGAGGGCGACAAGTCGTTTTGTGCCGGCACCGACCTGGCCGAGACTCAGGTGATGCCGCAGTCCGACCGGCTCGACAAGAGCCAGATGGCGCGCAACCTGTTTGCACGGCTGTCGCGCTCATCGCTGATCAGCGTCGCCGCCTTGAATGGCCTGGCTTACGGCGGCGGGCTCGAGCTCGCGATGGCCTGCACCTTTCGTGTCGCCGCGCCGCATGCCAGCGTGTCGCTTCCAGAGATCAAGCTCGGCCTGCTGCCGGCCTATGGCGGCACGCAGTTCCTGCCGACGCTGGTCGGCAATGCGCGCGCGCTCGACCTGATGCTGACCGGGCGCAGCCTGCCTGCGGCCGAAGCGCTGGCGATCGGTCTGCTGACGCGTGTTGTCGAGCCCGGCGAGGATGTGCTCGCGCGCGCATTGGCGCTGGCTCGCGAGGTCACGCGTTTTAGCCCGTCGGCGATCGATGGCATCCGCGACTGTGTCGAAGCGGCTGGGCCGCAGGTTACCGACGACGGTCTGGCGGTTGAGGACACCGTCGTTCGCGAGGTGTTCATCACCGACAATGCCCGCGAGGGCATCGCGGCCTTCCTTGAAAAACGCGAGGCGAAATTCAGCCGCTGATCCGTCGCGCAGCCACCCGGGTCGAGCCAGCCGTGCGGCTGGGCGCCAGGCATCCGTCCGGCACCAATCCATCAATCCTTGATCAACCCCCCACCAACCGCTCCCCAAGGAGGAATCCAAGATGGCGATCTACGAACTTCGCACCTACACCGCCCAGGTCGGCAAGATGCCGACGATCATCGACCTCTACAAGAACGAGGGCTGGCCGGCAATCTCCAAGCATCCGCCCAAGCTGGTCGGCTATTTCATCGGCGACGTCGGCGCGCTGCACCAGTTGATTCACTTGTGGAAGTTTGATGACGATGCCGACCGCCGCGCGTTCTGGGCCGGTGTGTTTGCCGACGAGCAATTCATGAAATTCGCGGCGCAGCTTCGCCCGCTGCTGGTGTCGCAGGAAAACAAGCTGATGCTCGAATCACCGTGGGGCCCGCATCCGTGACCGGCGTATCGCTGTGAGCACCAGGCTCACTCCCCGCCTGATCGGGCTGTTACTTCTGCCGCCGCTGTTGTGGGCGGGCAATGCGATTGTCGGGCGCCTGGTCGCCGGCAACGTGCCGCCGCTCGCGTTCAATGCCTTGCGCTGGTGCGTGGCGCTGCTGTTGCTGTTGCCGCTCGGCTGGCGGGTGCTCGCATCGGCCTCGGCGCGCGAGCAGATCCTTGCGCGCTGGCGGACCCTGTCGGTGCTGGGCCTGCTCGGGGTCGGCGCATACAACGCGCTGCAGTACATGGCGCTGACCACCTCCAGCGCCATGAACGTCACGCTGATCGCCTCGAGCATGCCGGTCTGGATGCTGGCGATCGGTGCGATCTTCTATCGAGAGCGTCCGACCGCGCAGTCCCTGCTTGGGGCGGTGTTGTCGCTGGCTGGCGTTGCGGTGGTGCTCGGTCGCGGTGATCTGGCGGTGCTCGCGCAGGTGCGCTTCGTGGCCGGTGATCTGCTGATGATCGTCGCGATCATCGGGTGGGCAACCTATAGCTGGCTGCTGGCCAGGCCGCATCCGTCGATGCGCGGCGACGCGCGGCCGAACTGGAGCTGGGCAGAGTTTTTGCTGATTCAGATGATGTTCGGACTGGTGTTTGCTGGCGCCGCAGCGGGCGCCGAGGCGCTTGTTGTTGGTGAGCCGATCAAGTGGTCCGGCTGGGTGCTGCTGGCGCTGCTGTATGTGGCCGTCGGCCCGGCAATACTCGCCTATCGCAGCTGGGGCCTGGGCGTTGCGCAAGCCGGCCCGGAGATCGCGGCGTTTTTTAGCAATCTCACGCCGCTGTTCGCGGCGGTGCTGTCAGCCGCGGTGCTTGGCGAAGCGCCGCAGCCCTATCACGGCGTCGCGTTCGCACTGATTGTCGGCGGCATCGTCGTCAGCGCGCGCCGAAAATCCTGAGTTTGCGGCCCGGGCGAACGGTTCGCCCGGCCGGCACTCAAGGCTTTGGGGCTCCGATGCTCAGCTTCGCGGCAAAGCGCCGCATGCCGGCGATCCAGCGGTCGTAGTTGCTGCCCTTGCGCTGGAAGTACTCGATCACTTGCGGATGCGGCAGGATCAGAAAGCTCTCCGCATCCAGCCCCTCAACCACGCATTGGGCAAGATCGTCGGCCGAGATCACGCCGTCGTTGCGTGCCGCCGACGAGCCCGAGCGGCCCTGGATCATGGGTGTGTCCACCGCCTGCGGGCACAACACCGACACCTTGATGCCGGCGTCGCCGTGGCGCACGGCAAGCCACTCGGCAAACGCGATCGCTGCATGCTTGCTGACCGCATAAGTGGCCGACGGCAGTGAGGTGATCAGACCGGCCGCCGACGCGGTGTTCAGCAGGTAGCCCTCGCCGCGCGCACGCATGCCGGGCAACACCGCGCGCGCCGCATAGACATGCGCCATTACGTGCACCTGCCAGTTCAAGCTCCATTCCTCATCCGGCGCGGCCTCGGTGCCGTCGCGGATCAGTCCGGCGTTCGAACAGAACAGATCCACCGGCCCGAAGCGCTGCTCGGCGGTCGCGACCAGCGCCCGTACATCCGCCTCCAGGCCGACGTCGCAACCAACGCCAATTGCGGGCACTGCGGCCGCGCCATCACCGGCGCTGATCTGCGCCGCCAGTTGGTCCAGCGCTGCCTGGCGTGCTGGGACATCCGCCAGCACCAGGCCACGCGGCGCTTCGCTCGCAAAACGCAGCGCCAGCGCCCGGCCGATGCCGCTGGCGGCGCCGGTGATCACGATGTGTCGATCCTTCAGTTTCATTTCGTCTCCAAGTGCATGCATCGCGTTCCGTCTGTTGGCAGCAAATGCATGCTGTCTGCACCGATTACGCGATGTCGGTCTTTGCGTCCGCGGCCCGGTGTCCTAGCATCTCCGAACCGTGGCGATCAGCATGAGCTTGCCATGAAAGCTGTGCTTACACGTCGCCGGTACATGCTGCTTGCATCACCTCGGCGCTCACCGTGCGGGCATCGAGCCGCGCAATCGCTGGCCCCGGCCGGCAAGCTCCAGAAGAAGTGACACGATGACTCGTCCCTGCCTTCCCCCACGCCCGCTTGGCGAGGCGCTGCAGTTCACACCGCCACCAGGTGCCTGCGACTGCCACAACCACACCTTTGGTCCTTACGATCGTTTTCCGCTTGCCGACGACCGCAGCTACACCCCGGCGCAGTTCGACGGCGCAGCCTATCTCGCGCATCTTGATGAACTTGGGCTGACGCGTGGCGTGCTGGTGACCGGTAGCGCCAGCGGCACCGACAACGGTTCCATCCTTGCTGCGATTGCGCAGGCGCCCGAGCG
>JALRBB010000200.1 GCA_023257915.1 Quisquiliibacterium sp.
TCCGATCATCGACGGTTCGGTGTCGGTGCAGGACAAGGGTCAAGAGATCTTTGAACTGATCCTGCGGGTTGCCAGCGGCGAAGCTACCAAGAGCGAGGCACTGGGCATCGGCAACGATGAATTCATTCCATGGATGCTCGGCGCGGTGATGTAAGCCAGCGCAGGCCAGGCCTTCGCGCGACCGCCGATGCGGCGGATCGCGCGCAAGGCCTCAGATTCCGGCCAGCGCCAGACCGTAGTTCACATCCAGCCAGTTTGCGTAAGCTGCGACGTCCACCTCGCCAGCCAGTGTCGGCTCGCCGTACACATCGGGAAGCGGCCGAGGATAGCGTTCAATGAACCGGGCGGTGTCTGCCCACTGCATTCCTTCGACACGGGCCACTCGCTGCATTGGATTGGCATAGACCCAACCCCAGTCGTTGCGATAGCGAAACTCCCGGTCTGTACTGCCGCCGCTGGAATCATGCAGCAATGGCGAACTGACGCGCTGGAACTCACTGCTCAGCGTGAGCATCCGCACCCCGGCGCGACTTGCCTGCTGGTGCATCCAGACCAGCGCGACATCCGACAAATCTCCCTGCGCATACGATCCGCCGACATCGGCATGGGCACCGACAAAGCCGCGCTCGATGCGCACACCGGCCAGCGGGCTTCCGACGATCGACTCGGCCGGAAACAGCGTGCGATGCTCGTTTAGCGCTACCGCGTGTGCGGCATAGGCCGCCTGGGGAGGAATCGACAGCCGCCAACCCGCATTGGAGATCCCGTTGGCACCGAACTGCGCCACGGTGTCCCACAGCCCGACGAAGCGCAAGCGCACGCAGGCGCCGGCTCCGGCAAAGCGGCCATCGCGAATTCGATCGGCGACCTCATTGGAAAAATCGCGGGCCATCGCAGCGCCCCGCGAAAAGCCGATCACATCGACATTCAGCGTGGTTTGCGCAGGCCCGGACGCACCGACGAAACGCTCCAGTTCGGCAACCAGGTAGTCGACCCGCATCCTTGCGGTATTCGCATTGAGCATGTCGAGCCCATTGGTCTTGATGCCGCTGGCCGGGTCATCCCGCCCGACACCGTTCATGTACCAGACCCGACCGTCGGAGTAACTACGCGCCAGCTTGTAGACGTTGGACCAGTCATCCTGCCGTGAAGGCGGATCGCCGTTGTCGGTGCCATCGAAGGCGAACAGCAGCAGACCGCTCGGGTCGACATGGGTCAGTGGAGAGTTACCGACATAAATGTAGGGGTTGGAACCGCCATCCGCGCCGAGCGGATCCGGGCTCAGATAGCGCCCGGCGTCGGGGTCGTAGTAGCGATGATCGTTGTTGTGCAACCCGGTTTCCGGGTCTTCGAGTTGACCGGGAAGGCGCAGCGCAAGTGAATAGCCCTGACTGCTAAGGCCCCCGGCGCCCTGGATGCGCCCCCCGAACGGCGCGTAGTGAGCCCGCCAGAGAACCTGGGCACGCAGATCGGTGACGAGCTCCGGCGCCCCGAGATGATTCAGATGCAGGAAGCGGATCTGAAACCCTGGTCCTCGGGGTACGGCTGGATCGGTGACGCCCTGCCCCTGCGACGCATTGAGGCGGTCCAGGACTGCCACCGGCCAATCGGCCAGGTATATGTATTGACGCTGCACCCCGCCTTGCTCGTCCAGTTCCGCTAGCAAGCGGCGCCGAGCGTCGTACAGATGGTGCGTGACCCGATCACCGACCTGCCTGGCGATGCGCTGGCCGCGGTGGTTGTAGCGATAGCGGGCGACCAGTTCATCGTCACGCGACACCTGCTCGAGCCGTCCGTCGGCATCCCAGCGATAAGACCAGCGGCCGTTGCGACTCAGCCGTCCGGCGGCATCCCAGAGCTGAACTTGCCGCGCGACGCTGGTCGATGCGTCGACGTGCCGCAGCCGGTTGCTGTTGCCATCGCGCATGAACGCCTCGGTTCGTTCGCCGGAATCGCCAGATGCCGGTGCCTGCGCCAGTTGCCGATTGCCGTTGTCATCGTAGGCGAAACGCCAAAGCTGCTGCGGTGCTGACGCAGACCGGTGTGCCGCCTGCAGCAGTCGACCGACAGAGTCGTACAGATAGCGTTGCTGCTGCGCGTCGCGAGACCAGCTCAACAAGCGCCCCTGGGCGTCATATGCAAGGCGATGGTCCAGCAAGGCGGTGCCGCGTGCACGGCCGCGCGCAATGCGATGCCCGATCGCTGCAAGCCGGCCCTGCGAGTCGCGCTTGAATTGCGCAACGACGCCATTGCCCAGAACCATGCGATTGAGCCCCAAGGCATCACGCCCGAGCGCCTGCACCACCGGCTGCATCCACTGGGTGCCGTCTGGCTGCCAGTCGAGCGCGACAACCTGCCCATGGTCATCGCGACGCAGATGCAAGCGGCTGCCGTCCGGCAAGGACCAAGCGCTTAGCCGCCCGAGATCATCGCGCCAATACCGTGTGCGATATTCGCGTTGGCTGCCATCGTTCAGTTGCAGCAACACCCGGTGTGCCGCCACGCGGCCTTGCGAATCGCGCTCAAAAACATCCCGTTGTCCGGGGCCGTCGATCGATGCCACCTGACGCCCTTGCCAACGCAAGCGGACCGATTCGGTGCCGACATCAAGCCCCGCAGGATGCGGCGAGGCGCGTTGCACCCGGGTTGTCGCAAGCAAGCCGGTCGCGTCGTAGTCGTACCAGGCGCGAGAGCCGTCGGCGCGCCATTCGGCAACCAGACGATCTGCGGCGTCGAAACGTCTGCGTACCAGCCCGGAATCGGCAGACCATTGCGCGACCGCACGGCCAAAGTCGTCCCGCCAAAGTCGCCCTGCGTCGTGGCGGGTCTGCCCACCCTTGACCGCCAGCGCGCCGACCAGCAGAGCCGGGTCTCGTAGCTCTCGACGCAGCGGCTCCACAGCCACTTGCGGCAGTCCGCCATCGGCAAGCGTCACGACCGGGGAGAATCCCTGTTGTTCAAGCAGGAGCAGCGCGCCTTGGGCACTGCGTCGTGCCAGCAACCGGGCGTTGCGCCCCGGGATGACGCTGGGCCATTCGAGTGACTCGAAGGCATCAAACGCGTCATAGGAGCGCCAGCCCACCCTGAGCCAGCGCTCCTGGTGCGCGCGACGCCAGCGCACGCCGATGATCCGTCCCAGCTCGTCGCGCTCAAACCGCATGGATTCCGCAGACTGCCCGATTTGCGCACCGGGGACGGAGCGCATGTCGCGCAAGCGTCCGAGCGCATCGTAGCGCCACGCAACGCCGGTCTGCGGGCAGGAATCGCAGCCGGGGCCCGACGCGTGCACAAGCGCGGGCATAAGCATCGGCCCCACGCGTTGCCAGCGATAGCGCGCGCGCAGCTGGCCGTTGATGCGCACCGTGGTCTGCCCCGATTGGGCGCCCGGATCGGCACCGTAGTCGAAGTAAAGGGCCTGCGTTTGCGGCGCACCGGCCGGGCGCGAGTACACCGTGCGCCCGAACGCGTCGTAGCGATATTCACTGGCCCCGGCGCCCGACCTGACGACGCCCGCAAGGCGACCCGAATGACCGTCGACATAGCGATAACCAATGCGCGAACCGTCGGCCAGTGCGACCTGGACAAGCCGACCGACGGCGTCGTAGGAGTAACGAACCCGGCCGGCGCCCGGCAGGCGCAGCTCGGACAGGCGATCCGGGAACGCCGACCGAGGCCCGGCGTGATAGCGAAAGCCGATCGCACGGCCATCGGAACTCGCCACTTCGACAAGCCGTCCCCGCGCATCGTAGGCAAGTAGTAGCGACGCGGCGGCCGGAGAATGGATGCGACGCAGACGGCCCTGATCATCGAATGCCAGCTGCCGGCCGCTGCGCCAATGCCAGCGCCAGGGCAGTTGCGCATCATCGACCAGCTGCAGCACTCCGTCTGTTCGGATTAGCGCCTCATGGTGCACCGCACCGGACTGAACGCGTCGCCGCTTGCCGAAGCGCACGACCCGTCCATCGCCCTGGATGACTTGCAAACTCAGCCCGCGATTGGACGGGCTGGCATGCAAGCGTGCCTCCAGGCCAAGTCGCCAGCCGGGACCAAGCGCCGAGCTGCTCGACGGACCGGTGACGTGAAAGCGCGACACCACCAGAGGCGCCATATCGTCCTGGCGGAACGCGGCAGCGGACGCGGACGCGACATGGGCATCGAGCGCACGCTCGAGCTTGGCGCCACTGAGCACATCGACCGGATTGCCTGCCACGGTGCCGGGCCCCTCAAGCGACACGCTGGCCGGTTCGCCCGGTGCGCAAGCCCCGTACTCGCCCGACGCGGATGCTGACGCGCCACCGGCCAGAGGGCCAAGCAGGTTGGAAAGCAGACCGCCACCGGACATGTGCAAGGCACCCGCCCCGCTCGAAGCACTGCAGGTCTGCGCCTGTGCGGAGCTCGCCAACGCAAACCAGACCAGCGCGACGCCAGCCCGCAAACACAGCGCCGCCACTGCCATCACCGAGAAACGCAATCGACTCGAGTTCACGCCAGGCCCTCCCTGACGCCAACCCTAAAACCGGGCCGATGCGCCGGCCATTGCGCAAAAAGCCGAGGATCGAACCGTTTGGACGCCACGGTTCATCCGCATGAACGAGGCCAGTTGGATCAACCCAAGCAGCCGTCCGGCCCTCGCCCCTATAATCGGCGCATGACTGCCAAAGCCGCCAACGGGCAACAGGTCGAGACCGTTCCTTCGGTCTGCCCGCACGACTGCACAAGCACCTGCGCCTTGGAGGTCGAGCGCATCGATGCCAACACGATCGGCAGGGTGCGTGGCTCGCAACGCAATTACTACACCGCCGGTGTCATCTGCGAGAAAGTCTCGCGCTATGCCCAGCGGGTTCATCACCCGGACCGCCTGACGCAGCCGATGCGGCGCGTCGGTCCCAAGGGCAGTGGTCAGTTCGAACCAATCTCCTGGAACGACGCGCTCGACGTCGTCGCCGAGCAATTCACGCGCAAAGCCCAGCAGCACGGAACCGAAACCGTCTGGCCGTATTACTACGCGGGAACGATGGGCCTGGTGCAGCGCGACGGTATCAACCGGCTTCGTCACGCGATGAAGTACTCGCGCTGGTTTTCCACAATCTGCGTCGCGCTGTCCGATGGCGGCTGGATCGCCGGGACTGGCGCCAAGCGCGGTGTGGATATGGCCGAGGCCGGCCAGCATGCCGACCTGATCGTGATCTGGGGCGGCAACCCGGTCAACACCCAGGTCAACGTGATGACCCATGCGATGGCCGCGAAAAAACGTGGCGCCCGACTGGTCGTTGTCGACCCGTATCGCACCGGGACCGCTGAGCGTGCCGATCTTCACGTCGCGCCGCGTCCGGGCACCGATGGTGCGCTGGCGGTCGCGATGATGCATGTGCTGTTCGCCGAAGGGTTTGCCGATTGGGATTACCTGCGCCGTTACACCGACGCGCCGGACGAACTCGCTGCGCATGTCGCGCAACGCCCGCCGCAGTGGGCCGAGGCGATCACTGGCGTGCCGGCGCAAACCATCATCGAATTCGCGCGGCTATACGGTCAGGCCAAGGCACCGTACATCCGCTGCCACCATGGGTTCTCCCGTTCGCGCAACGGCGCCGTGAACATGCATGCGGTCAGCTGCCTGCCAGCAGTGTCCGGCGCCTGGCAGCGCAAGGGCGGCGGCGCGTTGTATGGCCAGACTGGCCTGTATCCGCTGAACCGCAACCTGATCGAGGGCAACGAGCTGATCGACAAATCGATCCGCGAGCTGGACCAGTCGCGACTGGGCCCGATCCTGGTCGGCGAAGCCGATGCGCTGAACGGCGGGCCGCCAGTCACTGCGATGCTGGTGCAAAACACCAATCCTGCGGTCGTTTGCCCCGAGCTGCACAAGGTTCACCAGGGCCTGCTGCGCGAGGACCTGTTCCTGTGCGTGCACGAGCAGTTCATGACCGAAACCGCGGCATTCGCCGACATCGTGCTGCCGGCGACGATGTTTCTCGAGCATGATGACTTCTACACCGCGTCCGGGCACACGGTGTTCCAGGTCGCACGCAAGGTGATCGAGCCGCCGGGCGAGTGCCGCGAGAACCACTATGTGATCTGCGAGCTCGCCAAGCGGCTGGGGGCCGAGCATCCGGGTTTCGAGATGAGTGCCTGGCAGATCATGGACGAAACGCTCAAGCGCTCCGGCATGTGGGATGCGCAGACCAACCTGGAGCGCGGTGGACAAGACTGTGCGCTGCCGTTCGAGCAGGCGCACTACCTGGACGGTTTCGCCTGGCCAGACCGCAAATTCCGCTTCAAACCCGACTGGCCCGGCATGGGTGAGCGCGGCAGCCAGATGCCGGTGCTGCCGGACCATTTCAATGTCATCGACCAGGCCACCACAGAGCAGCCTTACCGGCTGGTCACCGCGCCGGCCCGCACATTCCTGAACAGTACTTTCACCGAAACTCCGGGATCGGTGCAACGGGAGCGGCGGCCAACCGCGCTGATCCATCCGCAGGATTGCGTGGCACTCGGCCTGTCCGACGGCGACCGGGTCGTCCTGGGCAATGCGCGAGGCGAAATCGTCGCGCACGCCAAAGCGCAGGATGGCCAGCAACCCGGTGTCGTCATTCTTGAGGGTATCTGGCCAAACCGGGCATTCGAAGGCGGCGTCGGCGTCAATTCGCTGACCTCGGCCGAGCCAGGATTTCCGAACGGTGGAGCGGTGTTTCACGATACATCGATCTGGCTGCGCAAAATGCAGGCCTGACCTCATTCATCGATCGGCCCCCCCAGTGAGCATTCCCCCCACCTCTGCGACCGGCAGTGCCGGCGTCGCAGGCTCCGTCTCTGCCCCGATCAACGCCGAGACAGTTCGCTCCAGAACCTTGCAGGGAATGGTCTGGATGGCCGCGGGTGGGCTCACGCTGTGTGCCATGAACGCGGTGATGCGGGTTCTGACGCAAGAGATGAGTCCGCTGTTCGCGCAGTTTCTTCGCTACCTGTTCGCGATGCTGGTGATGATGCCGCTGTTGTTTCGCGACGGCCTGGGTGCATACCGTCCGAACAACCTGCGTGGCCAGTTCTGGCGCGGACTGTTTCACGCGCTCGCACTGACGCTGTTCTTTCTTGCGCTGCCGCATATCCCTCTGGCCGACATGACGGCGATCATGTTCACAACCCCGATCTTCGTGCTGATCGGAGCCGCCCTGCTGCTGGGCGAGAAGGTCACTCGCGCGCGCTGGGGCGCTGCGCTGATCGGCTTTGTCGGCGTGCTGATCGTGATGTGGCCGCACCTGTCGGGCAAGGGGGCGGGATTTTGGAGTCTGGTGATGCTCGGCGCCTCGCCACTGTTTGCCGGATCCTTTCTGATCAACAAGGCTCTGACACGCCAAGACTCCCCAGGCGTGATCGTGATGTGGCAGAACCTGACCGTCACCTTGTACATGCTGCCGCTGGCGCTACCGTTCTGGCAGGAGTTGTCCTGGACCCAGTGGGGGCTGTTCGTGCTGTGCGGCTTGCTCGGCACGATCGCGCACTACTTCATGACCCGCGCCTTCACGATGGGCGACATCTCGGCGATGCAACCGGTGCGCTTCCTCGACCTGATCTGGTCGTCGCTGTTCGGGCTGATGCTGTTCGGCAACGTGCCCACCGCCACCGCGCTGCTGGGCGGTGCCGTGATCGTCGCCTCGACGATCTGGATCGCGCGGCGCGAATCGGCGCGCTAAAGAGCAGATTCGAAGTGCTTCGGCTCCGGAAACGGGGCAGCGAGACAAGCATTGTTCTTGCAGCCAGCCGGTGGCAGACTGGGGCGACGCATCCGCTGCGTGGCCGGATTGTCACAACGGCACGGTCTGTTCAACCAACAAGATCAAGAGGAAGACACCCATGCGAAGCAAGATCCTGATTGCAGCAATCGCATCTGCGATCGTCGCCCTGAGCGCTGCGAGCGCCCACGCCAAGGGCGACTGCAAACCGTCCAAATGGGGACCGAAAGATGAAATCGGCTCGGCGAATCTGATCACGCCGGAACGCACCAAGGCGGCCCTCAAACTGGTGAAACAAGGCAAGAGCCATCCGCTTGGAATCGTCATCGACAGCACGACTCCCGCATTTCCTCCACGCAATCTTGCGCTCGAAGTGGTGCAACCGAACCAGCAGGGCGGCAAACGCCTGTTCGGCTACAAGGGCAGCTACAACGACGACGTGCTGCAGACCTGGATCGGCATCGGGCCGCAGATCGACGGTCTTGGCCACCTTGGTCAGGATGGCATCTATTACAACTGCAATGACGAAAAGGACTTTGCAGCGATCACCGGCCTGACCAAGATGGGTGTGCACCAGATTCCGCCGCTGGTTGGCCGAGGTGTGCTGATCGATATGACCAAGCATTTCGGAAAGGCCTTCCTGGACGCCGGTCAGTACTTCAATGAAAAGGAAATTCAGGCAGCCGCCAAGGCCCAGGGTGTTGAGATTCGCGAGGGCGACATCGTGTTGTTCCACACCGGTTGGACTGATGCCAAGCTGAAGGCCGATCCGAAGGCCTGGGTCAGCGGCGAACCCGGCCTGGGCGAAGGCGGAGCGGCCTGGCTCGCGAGCAAGAACGTGATGGCGGTCGGTTCAGACACCTGGGGTCTTGAGCCGGTTCCTCCGGAGAAGGATGGCCGTCCTTTCTACGGGCACGTGATCCTGCTCAAGGAAAACGGCATCTACATCCTGGAGACCATGGACACTGGCCCGCTGGCCAAGCAAGGCGTCAAGGAATTCATGTTCGTGCTGGGTCAGGCGAGAATCCGCGGCACCGTGCAGATGATCATCAACCCGGTGGCCTTGTACTGAGGTGAAGTTGTGCGGGGCGAGTGGTCGTGCAGACCCTCGCCCGCGAGTTGACTAGAGCTGGCATCCGCCGGCTTTTCCTGCTCACCAGGTATCGACAAACGGGCGCTTCTTGCCGGTTCGTGCCTGCGGCGCCGGTGCGGCTCGCAGGCCAGCCATGATCCAGCGACGGGTGTCGGCCGGATCGATGACGTCATCGATCTCCAGATAGGACGCGACGCTGACCGCCTTGCCCTTCTCATAGGCCGCCGCGACCATCTCCTCATATTTCTCCTTGCGGGCGTCCGGATCGTCAATCGCCTCGAGCTCCTTGCGATAACCCAGGCGCACCGCGCCCTCCAGACCCATGCCGCCAAACTCGCCACTGGGCCAGGACACGGTCAGCATCGGCTCATGAAACCCTCCGGCAGCCATCGCCTGCGCACCGAGCCCGTAGCCCTTGCGCAGCACGATCGTCAGCACCGGTACCGTCAGACTCGCGCCGACCACGAACATCCGCGACACATGGCGCACCAGCGCGGTTTTTTCCGCCTGCGGTCCGACCATAAACCCCGGTGTGTCGCACAGTGTGACGATCGGCAGGTCGTGCGCATCACACAGTTGCATGAAGCGCGCCGCCTTATCGCC
>JALRBB010000299.1 GCA_023257915.1 Quisquiliibacterium sp.
CCTCGTAGTACGAGAGCATCTCCTCGCGCGTGAGGGTTTCACCGGGCTTTAGGACCACGATCAGCAAGGGCCGCTCATCCCACTTCGGATGCGCCACCCCAATCACGGCCGCGTTCGCGACCGCCGGATGCCCGATCGCAAGATTCTCCAGATCGATCGAACTAATCCACTCCCCGCCTGACTTGATCACGTCTTTGCTGCGATCGGTGATCTGCATATAGCCATCGGCGTCGATCGTCGCGACATCCCCGGTCGGAAACCAACCCCGACCTTCGTCGTCGTACTGCAGCGGGTCTCCGCCCTCGCCCCGAAAATATTCTCGGATGACCCAAGGGCCACGCACGAGCAGATTGCCAAAGGTCGAGGCGTCCCAGGGAAGGTCCTTGCCATCGTCATCGACGATCTTCATATCGATGCCGAAGATCACATGCCCCTGCTTCTCCAGAATCTTCTGTTGCTCAGCCTCGGATCGCGACAAATGCTTGTTCTGCAATCGCGACAACGTGCCCAGAGGCGACAATTCAGTCATACCCCAGGCATGAATCACATCCACACCGTAGTCGTCATTGAACGTGCGGATCATTGCAGGCGGGCAGGCAGAGCCACCGATGACGGTTCGATTGAGTGTGGAAAACCGTCCCCCCTGCTGTTTGACATGTTGCAGCAGGCCAAGCCAGATTGTCGGCACGCCAGCCGCGAAGGTGACTCCTTCCGCTTCAAACAAGTCATACAAGGACTTGCCGTCGAGTTGAGCGCCGGGAAACACCAGTTTGGCGCCCACCAGGGGAGCAACATAGGGAATGCCCCACGCGTTCACATGGAACATCGGAACGACCGGAAGGATGCAGTCCCGCGCCGATGCGGCCATGGCGTCGGGCAGAGCCGCACCGTAGGCGTGCAACACCGTCGATCGGTGTGAATACAGCGCCCCCTTGGGGTTTCCCGTGGTGCCAGAGGTGTAGCAAAGGGCTACGGCAGAGCGTTCGTCAAGCTCTGGCCAACGGTAGTCCGGCGAGCCCGAGGCCAACAGCTGCTCATAGTTCAGCAGACCCCTCACCTTGTCCGATGCCGGCTGGCGGTCCTCGTCGATCATTGCGATCCAGCTCTTGACCTTCGGGCACTTGTCGGCAATCGCTTCGATGATCGGCAGAAACGTCAGATCGAATGCCAGGTGGGTGTCACCCGCGTGGTTGACAATCCAGGCGATCTGCTCTGGATGCAGCCTTGGATTGATGGTGTGGATCACCGCGCCCATGCCGCCGACCGCGTAATAGATCTCCATGTGGCGATAGCCGTTCCAGGCCAGCGTCGCGACTCGATCGCCAACCTGAACGCCGCTGCGCGACAATGCATCGGCCAGTTGTCTGGCGCGCGATTCGCACTCGGCGTAGGTGTATCGATGCGTGTCACCTTCGACGCGGCGCGACACGATCTGATTGTCTGCGTAGTGGCGGGCCGCATGCCGCAGGATCGAACTGATCTGCAGCGGCATGTCCATCATCAGGCCTTGCATGGCGAGGTCTCCTCAAGTTGATGCGGATCGGCAGGCGTGCGCCTGGCACGCGCGCGAAAGCCCGCAATGGTGATTTCATCCACACGACCAAGTCAAGTCGACGACAGGGTCATCGGCTCCGACAACCCCCGTCGGTCCGTAAAATGGCTCGTATGAACGCACGACAAGCCCCGTGGAGTGGCAACACTCTTTCCTGGAAGCAGCTCGAAGCCGGCAATGATTTCGCCAGCCTCGGCTCCCGGTTCGCCGTCCCGACGGCATCGGAGCCGCTCGCGGCGCCCTACCTGGTCGCCAGCTCACCCGCCGCGGCAAGCCTGCTCGGGCTTGACCACGGGCAACTCTCAGACCCCGACGCCTTGGCGATTCTCGCCGGCAACGAGCGGTTCGCCGGCAGTCAACCGGTTGCCTCTGTCTATTCGGGTCATCAGTTCGGCGTGTGGGCTGGCCAGCTCGGAGATGGCCGTGCGCTGCTGCTTGGGGATTTTGCGAGTCCAGATGGCGGTCGGCTTGAATTACAGCTCAAAGGCGCGGGACTGACGCCGTTTTCCCGCATGGGCGATGGCCGTGCAGTGCTGCGCTCGTCGATCCGCGAGTTCTTGTGCTCCGAAGCGATGGCGGCCCTCGGGATTCCGACAACCCGCGCGCTGGCAGTCGTCGGCGCTGATTTGCCGGTGTTTCGCGAAACCGTCGAGACTGCTGCCGTTGTCAGTCGGCTGGCGCCAAGTTTTTTGCGTTTCGGCCATTTCGAGCATTTTTATCGCACTGGCCAACATCAGGAATTGCGGCGTCTGGCTGACTATCTGATCGCGCGCTTTTTGCCTCACCTGCGCGATGAGCCACAGCCGTATCAGGCGATGCTGGTCGAAGTGGTGTGCCGAACTGCACGCTTGGTTGCCCACTGGCAGTCGGTTGGTTTTTGCCACGGCGTCATGAACACCGACAACATGTCGATGTTGGGTCTGACGATCGATTACGGCCCGTTTGGGTTCCTCGACGGCTTCGACGCGCACCATATCTGCAACCATTCCGACAGTGGCGGTCGCTACTCCTACGCGAACCAGCCGGCAGTCGCTGAATGGAACTGCTATTGCCTCGCGCAGTCGCTGGTCCCGCTGCTTGGGTCGGTCGATGAAGCCAAGGATGCGTTGCAGCAGTTCCGGCCAGCATTCGAAGACGCGTTTCGCGCTCGCTTTCAGGCCAAGCTCGGCTTGCGCGAGCAGCGCGATGCTGATGACGAACTGCTAGACGGACTGTTCGGTGTGCTGCACCAGGGCCGCGTCGACTTCACCCTGTTCTTCCGTCGTCTCGCCGAGGTGCGCAGCAACGATTCATCCGGCGATTCCCCGGCGAGAGACCTGTTTGCCGATCGCGAGTCGTTTGATGCCTGGGTGCAGCGCTATCGGGCGCGCCTCATGGCTGAAGCCAGCGAGGACGCGAGCCGACGGGCCGCGATGAACGCGGTGAATCCGAAATACGTGTTGAGAAACCACCTGGCCGAGCAGGCAATTCGCCTTGCCAGAGGCTCCGATGAACGGCATCGCTTGCAACTCGGTGTCGCCCAAGCGACCGAAAGCCTTGCGAGCGGTCAGGACTTCGGCGAAGTGACCAGGCTGCTGCGGGTGCTGAGCAAGCCATTCGACGAACAACCCGAATTCGAGCAATACGCCCAGCTGCCACCCGATTGGGCCTCAACACTGAGCGTCAGTTGCTCATCCTGAGCCCGGCGGGAAATTCCGACGGGCCACAGTCTGCTATCAAGAAACGTCTTCAGGCCTTCTTGATCTTCTCGAGCATGCGGAACACGTAGCTCGGCGAGCCCTTGAACATGCGCTTGAGTGATTTGGACAGGCAGCGACGCTCGAGCGTGTTGCGACGGGTACGGGTACGTTCGGCCATGGTTGTTCTCCAGATTCAGTTGATGCAAAACCAGCTATTCTAGCGCTTCGCCGCCCAGTCGGTAAATCCAGAGAAACTATTTCGCGCATGAAACTGCTCTTCGACATGCTCCCGGTGGTGTTGTTTTTCATCGCCTTCAAGACCGCCGACATCTACGTGGCGACCGGAGTTGCGATCGTCACGAGCATCGCGCAGATCGGCTGGCTCAAGCTGCGCGGCAAGACTGTCGAAACCATGCAGTGGGTCAGTCTGGGCGTCATCGTCATCTTCGGCGGCATGACGCTGCTGCTACAGGACGAGACCTTCATCAAATGGAAGCCCACCGTTTTGTACGGCTTCTTTGCGATTGCCCTGTTGGTTGGACGTTATCTGATGGGGCGCAACCTGATCCAGCTCATGATGGGCAAGCAGATCCGGTTGCCGGACGGCGTTTGGGAGCGACTGAATCTGGCCTGGATCCTGTTTTTCTGGGCCATGGCGGGCTTGAACCTTTTTGTCGCCTACCGGTTCACGACGGAAACCTGGGTCAACTTCAAGCTGTTTGGCACGCTGGGCTTGACGCTCGCATTCGTCATCGCGCAAGCAATTTACTTTAGCCGCCATGTGATCGAGGAGGAACGCTGATGCGCCCGTCGCTGGACGAACTTCGCGAGCGCCTGGCCAGGGCTTTCCCCGACGGCCAAATTCACCTTCAGGACGACAGCCACTTGCACGCTGGGCACGCCGGGGCAACCGGGGGTGCCGGGCACTTCAGCGTACGCATCGTCTCACCGAGTTTCGTGGGCTTGCGGACGATTGCCAGGCATCGGCTCGTGTATGATTCCGTGCGCGACTGGATGCCCGATCGAATCCATGCATTGTCGATCGAAGCGCGATGCCCAGATGAGGCAGGCCAGTAGGCCTTGCACAGGAGGCTGGGCCCGCGCCTGCTCTCCGGAGATCTGGTGCAAGCTCTGGCACCGGCGTCAACACCACAAGGACTTTATCGATGAGTAACACCCGTTTCAGCGCCCGTGTCATCGTGGCCTGCGCGCTGCTGGCCGTCGCCCCGGCTCTTTGGGCGCAGAACGCGGCAGTGGTCAACAACAAGCCTATTCCGAAGGCCAAGGTCGACGAATTCATGAAGGCGCTGGCCGCCCAGGGCCGTCCGGAGACGCCGGAGTTGCGTGCCGCGGTACGTGATGAGCTGATCGCCCGAGAGCTGTTTTCGCAGGAGGCCGAGCGCAAGGGACTGGCCCGCAAGCCCGATGTCCAGATGCAGATCGAGAACACCCGCCAGCAGATCCTGATTCAGGCGCTGATCCGCGAGTATGCCGATAAGCATCCGATCAAGGACGAGGATATCAAGGCCGAATACGACAAGCTTGCCGCCGAGTCGTCTGAGAAAGAATACAAGGCAAGGCACATCCTGGTTGAAAGCGAAGACAGCGCCAAGAAGATCATCGAGGAGCTCGGCAAGGGCGCCAAATTTGAAGATCTGGCCAAGCAATCCAAGGATCCCGGCTCGGCCCAAAACGGCGGCGATCTCGACTGGAACACGGCCGGTACCTTCGTCAAGCCGTTCTCCGACGCGATGGTCGCGTTAGCCAAGGGAAAGTACACCGAAGCACCGGTCAAGACCCAATTTGGCTGGCATGTGATCCGGCTCGATGACATGCGTGATGGCACTCCCCCTCCGATGGAGCAGGTGCGCCCGCAGATCCAGCAGGAGCTCGAGCGCCGTCGTGTCGAGCAGATGCAAAAGGAACTGCGCGCGAAAGCCAAGATCCAGTAACTGTTCTGGCTGCGCCCTGCGCGGCAAGGCAGATCCGGGCGGCGCCAAATGGCGCCGTTTTTTTTGCCGCGGCGGCGCCCATCCTGCTGCCTTGAGACCTCCGGGTTCGGGTATTTGTCGATCACTCCTCGCGCTTGAGGGCGGCGGAGCGTTTTCTTCGCCTGCTGGCAAAGAATTCCGAGAGCAGGTTTCCGGTTTCGTGCGACATCAATTCGGGAGTCACCACGCAATGATGGTTAAGGCGAGGCTGCGCCATTAAGTCGATCACGCTGCCGCAGGCGCCGGTCTTCGGGTCTCGAGCCCCGAAAATCAGTCGCCGGATTCGCGCGTGCTGGATCGCGCCTGCGCACATTGCACAGGGCTCGAGGGTCACATACAGGTCGCAGTCAACAAGGCGATAGTTGCCGAGCACCCGCCCGGCTTCTCGCAACGCGGCCATTTCCGCATGCGCTGTCGGATCATGACTGGCGATCGGACGGTTAAACCCTGAGGCAATCACCTCCCCGTCCTTCACGATGACCGCACCAACCGGCACTTCGCCGGCTTCGGCGGCGGATCGCGCTTGTTCGATCGCAAGCAGCATGAAGCGCCGATCGCTTTCCTGGCCCGCAGGCATCGTCAATTCCGCGCTCGACGCTTTCGCGCCGTCTGCGCCCTCCGGTTGATCCGGGCCCGAACTGATGTGGCTGGTGTTCAAGCCCAGATCTCCCTGAAGGACGAGGCTGTTTCGTTGCAAGGCGTCATGATCCCTGATCTTGGGATCGAGTCAACTACGCTTGTGGCGCGGCCCAGGCAACCCCTGGAGCGACCCGGCACCGTGGGGGTCAATCCCCTTCCGGGTCGCGCGCCTTGCACGACGAACCCGACGCTGTCGCCGCAGACCCGACACCTGTGGCATCCTCGCGCAAGCCTTCGGAGAATGTCATGCAACGGGAAGTTACGCGCACGCTGCTTGCGGTGCTGTCGATCGGCGCGCTGATCATCGCTGCGTTCTGGGTGCTGCGCCCTTTTCTGAGCTCAATCATCTGGGCCTCGACGCTGGTGATTGCGACCTGGCCAGTGATGATCGGTGTCCAGCGCAGATTCAATGGCCGCAGGACGCCGGCGATCGCCGTGATGATGATCTTGATGCTGCTGTTGTTCGTGCTGCCATTCTGGCTGGCGATCGGCACCGTCGCCGAGAACATCACGAAGATTGGCGAGTGGGGAGCCTTGCTTCAAGCATGGAAGGTGCCGCCCCCTCCGGCCTTTCTCGAGCATGTCCCTCTGGTTGGAGACAAACTACTTGAGGTCTGGACCGACGCGGCAAGCGGTGGCTGGGGCCCGATGGCGGCCAAATTGCAGCCCTATCTGGTCCAGGTTGTTCGCTGGCTCGCCTCGGAAGTTGGCACTGTTGGTGTGCTGCTTGTGCAGTTTTTACTGACGGTTCTGGTCGCAGGTGTGCTGTATGCCAACGGCGAACAGGCGGCCTCGATGCTGCGCAGGTTTGGGCGCAGATTGGCTGGCGAGCGTGGCGAGCATTCGGTGACGATCGCTGGCCAGGCCATACGGGGGGTTGCACTGGGGGTTGTCGTGACCGCGCTGGTGCAATCACTGCTGGCAGGCCTGGGTCTGTGGACGGCATCGGTGCCGTTTGCCTCCGGTCTAACCATCGCGGCCCTGTTATTGTGCATCGCCCAGATCGGGCCGCTACCCGTGCTGATTCCTGCGGTGGCCTGGATTTATCTTACCGGCGACAACGTCGTCGCCACTCTCTTGCTGGTCTGGACCGTGGTCGTCGCCAGCTTGGACAACGTCCTTCGGCCCTATCTGATCAGGAAAGGTGCAGACCTGCCGCTGCTGCTGATCTTCGCCGGCGTGATTGGCGGCCTGCTTTCCTTCGGATTGCTCGGCATCTTCGTCGGTCCGGTTGTGCTGGCCGTCAACTACAAGCTGCTAGACGCCTGGATCCGCGAGGACGTCGAACGCACGTCGTCAGGCTCCTGATCGCGCAGTCAGCAAAACGGCCATCCGTTGGAGCGGATAGCCGTCGAATGAAAGCGGACAAGCCACTAGCGGGCTTGCCCAGCGCAAGCTCTCAGCCCTGCAAGGACTCGATTGCGCTGTTGAAGGTTGCGCTCGGCCGCATTACCGCCTGAGCCTTGGTCTCGTCAGGTTTGAAGTAACCCCCGATATCAACCGCTTTACCCTGAACGGCCGCGAGCTCCGCAATAATCTTCTGCTCGTTGTCGCCCAAGGCCTTGGCAAGGGGAGCGAACTTCGCCTGCAGGCCTTTGTCCTCGGTCTGAGTGGCAAGTTCCTGTGCCCAGTACATGGCCAGGTAGAACTGACTGCCGCGGTTGTCAAGCTCGCCGGTCTTGGTCGAGGGGCTCTTGCGGTTGTCCAGCAGCTTGCCTGTGGCCGCATCCAGGGTCTTGGCCAGAATCTTGGCCTTCTCGTTCTGGTTTTTGATACCCA
>JALRBB010000321.1 GCA_023257915.1 Quisquiliibacterium sp.
CTGGAAACCTTCGGTCCGATTCTGCTGATCGGTGCGGTCATCACGGTGTCGATCTATACCGGTATTGCGACCCCGACCGAGGCGGGCGGCGTTGCCGCTTTGCTGACCCTTGGCCTGGCGTTCTGGGTCGGCGGCTTACGTATGCGCGATTGCATCGACGCCTTGCTCGCGACGATGAAGACAATGGGCTATCTCGGCCTGCTGCTCTCAGCCGGGGTGCTGTTTGGCTTCGTGCTGACCTATTACCGGGTTCCGCAACAGTTCACCGAGGTGTTTCTCGCGATGCAGATGTCGCCGTACATGGTGCTGGCGATCGTCATTGCGTTCTATGTGGTGCTCGGCATGTTTCTGGAGCCGGTGTCGATGACCTTCATCACGCTGCCCACTATCTACCCGCTGGTCCACGCGGCGGGCTTCGATCTGGTCTGGTTCGGTGTGATTTTCACGATCACGATGGAGATCGCTGTTCTGACTCCCCCGGTCGGGCTCAACCTGTTTGTGATCCAGGGTATCGGCGGCGAGAAGGTCAGCATCTTCGATGTCATCGTCGGCTGCCTGCCTTTCCTGGCGGCGATGGCCATCCTGATCGCCCTGCTGATCGTCTGGCCGCAACTGGCGATGTGGCTGCCGGGCGCCATGAAGTAGCGGTGCGGGCGTGGCGTTCGTGCCATGCTCTGAACTGGATTTGTGCAAAGGTTCTTGACGCGCTCCGTTAGCCGCGCTCTACTGGCGACGGACGCAGTCAGGGGACTGGCTTTCAGCAGCGCGGCATCAAGACTTGCGCGAAAGCTCAGCTCGCAAACCTGGCTGTGAGGCGGGGACACAACCAGTTGAATAACCATGATTCACGAGACACCAGATGTGTCGGTCGTCAGGGCCGACGCACACGTGCGCGCATGCGCGGGTTTTTCGGTACCAGTTGGCACGGCGAGCGACGATCAGGCGGCAATTCAGGAACTGAATGCGCACTTGACTCGTTGGGGGCTGCAGACTCGCGTCCGGCGCCGGCAAGAGAAAGCTCCGCAGGGCGCGCGTCACCGGTTTTTCCTCGATCTGGCGGGCGTTTCGCAAGAGCTGACATCTGAGCTTGATACTGCCGCTCTGACCCGCGAACTGGCGAATGCGAACGCCGACGGGCGAACCTCGGTCGAAGCAGAAATCTGGTTGGCCTGGCTGGTGAGTCCGGGATTGCTGGAGTTTCCGTCGTTTGCAGAACTGTTCGCGCAGTTCCGGATTCGATGCGCGATCGTCGATGCCGCCTCGCGGACCTTGGTGGACTTTCACGCACATGCGGTCAACCGACCGGTGTCGCACTGGACCTACATCGAAGATGTCGGCTTTCGGCTCAACGCCGGCAAGTCGCTGCTCGAAGGCCTAAGGCTTGCGCTGCATCCGGAAACGCCGGAAAAGCGGTACGCCTTTTCCTGCTACCGGGCAT
>JALRBB010000427.1 GCA_023257915.1 Quisquiliibacterium sp.
GCGCTGGCGCTGGCGGTCACCGCGGCGGTACTGGCAGCCGGCATCGAGCCGATGCTGGTGCCCCAGACCCTGATTGCCGGCACCCAGTCATTCAGCTTGCTGGCGATTCCGTTTTTCATGCTGGCCGGCGAGTTGATGTCGGCCGGAGGGCTGTCTCAGCGCCTGGTGCGTTTTGCCGACGTGATGGTGCGCCATCTGCCCGGCGGCATGGGGCAAGTGACCATCGTCGCGGCCTTGATCTTTGCCGCAGTCAGCGGCTCGGCGCCTGCCACCACGGCTGCGATTGGCGCGGTGATGATCCCGGCGATGGTCGAGCGCGGCTACGACAAGGCGTATGCGACCGCGCTGGCGGTTGCCGCCGGCGTGCTGGCCCCTCTGGTACCGCCTTCGATCGCCTTCGTCATCTGGGGAGTCATTGCGGAGCAGTCGATCTCCAAGCTGTTTCTGTCGGGCATCGTCCCTGGCCTGTTGATGGCGGGCGGCATGATGCTGCTGGTCACGGTGCGTGCGATCCGCCGCAACGAGCCGCGAGCGATGCGAGCGAGTTGGCCGGAGGTGCGTAGTGCGTTGCGCGAGAGCATTTGGGCCTTGCTCGCACCTGCGATCGTGCTGGGCGGGATCTATGGAGGGGCGTTCACGCCGACCGAGGCAGCCGTGGTTGCCTGTGTCTACGCATTGCTGGTCGGTGTCGTCATTGAGCGCAAGATCCGCCTGCGTGATCTGGGGCAGATTGTTAGCCGCGCGATGGCGGTCAGCGCGATCGTGATGGCGATCGTGGCAGTGTCCAACGGATTCGGGGTGCTGGTCGCGCAGGAGCAACTCGCCACGAAGCTGTCCGGATGGCTGGCAGCGTACTTTGAGCACAAGTGGGCGATGTTGCTGGCCTTGAACCTGATGTTCTTCCTGCTGGCTGCCGTGATGGACGAGATTGCGATCATGGTGATTCTCGGGCCGATGCTGATCTCGATTGCGAACCAGTTCGGTGTCGATTCGATTCATTTCGGTTCGATGATCGTGACCAATGTCGCGATCGGGATGGCGATGCCGCCAATCGGGTACTGCCTCTTCGTCGGGATGGCGATCAGCGGGCTCAAACTGGGGCAGGTTGGCAGGGCAATCCTGCCCTTTGTCGGGGTGATGCTGCTGGTGCTGATGCTGGTCACCTATGTGCCTGCATTCGCGCTGTTTCTGGTGCGCTGAACAACCCAAACCGCTCGGGTGCCGCGGCTTGCGCAGGGGAGCCAGCCTGTCTGACTCGAAATTTCAAAAGACGAAAAACAAATCCCGCTTTATGAAATAAAAGAATGCGCCGCAGCAAATGTTTCTTTCATTGTGGGAAAGTAATTAGAACTCCCGGTTTTATATGCATTTAATTATTTCAATAGTCATTGGATTCTGATGCTGCCGCGCACAATCCCTCGGTAAGGTATTGCTCAAGGGCGAACGCTTTTTCTCCTCCAAAGCGTCTGGGACCCGAGTCCTGATCAATCCTT
>JALRBB010000434.1 GCA_023257915.1 Quisquiliibacterium sp.
GCGCAGATGCTATCGCTGATGCTGGCCGCGGGCATCGTCAGCCGGCTGATCTCCGGTGTGATCTGCGACCGGATCGGTGGGCTGCGCACGCTGCTGCTTGGCTCGGCACTGCAGGGCTTTGCGCTGCTGCTGTTCCTGCCCTTCGATTCGCTGGCCTCGCTATACGTGATCTCGGCGCTGTTCGGCCTGTTCCAGGGCGGCATCGTGCCGGCCTACGCAATCATCGTGCGCGAACACTTCCCCGCCCGGGAGGCTGGCTCGCGCGTCGGCGTGGTGCTGACCTCAACGCTCCTCGGTATGGCGCTGGGCGGCTGGTTGTCTGGAAAAATCTTCGATCTGACTGGCTCGTACGACGCGGCATTTGTCAACGGCATCGCCTGGAACCTGGTCAACGTCGGCATCGTGCTGTTCCTGCTGTCGCGCGCCAGGCGCGCGATGCGCCCGGCGCCGCTGGCCGCCGGATAAGGGACGGGCGCAGACTGCGCCCGTCACAACGGGGCTAGCTGACCCGCACCAAGACCTTGCCGACGTTCGACATCGCCTCGGTCGCCTCGTGCGCCGCGACGATTTCGTCCAGCTCGTAGGTTTGAAATACCTGGTGACGCAGGCTACCGGAGCTCAGTGCGTCGGTGATCCAGTCCGCCGCCTGCTGGTGGGCCTCGAGCGGCATTGCATAGACCAACACAAACCGCACCGTCAGGTCCTTGCCCAGCATCGGCCAGAACGGGATCGCCGGATCGGGCTGCGCATCTGAGGCATAGGTCGCGATCACACCGTTTGGACGCAGCACCTGCACATTGGTCTTCAGGTTGACCCCGAATGCAACCTCGATCACGCGATCCACACCCGGTTCGCTGCCGGTGATCTGTTTGATCCGCGCGGCGACATCCTCGGTGCGGTAATTGACCACGTCATGGGCGCCGGCATCGCGCGCGCGCTGCGCCTGCTCATCGCGGCTGACGGTGGCGATCACCCGTGCGGCACCGCCGAGCCTTGCCATCTGCACCGCGTAGTAGCCGACCGCGCCGGCTCCGCCTTGCACCAGCACCGTCTTGCCGGTGACCGGACCATCGGCGAACACACAGCGATGCGCGGTCATCGCGGGGATGCCCATGCACGCACCGGCATCGAAACCAACGCCCTGGGGCAGTCGCACCGCCTTGTGCGACGGTACCGTCGTGTACTGCGCGGCGGTGCCAAACGGCCTGCCGAGCGTCGCCTCGTAGACCCAGACACGCTCGCCGATGCGGGCCGGATCGACCCCCTCGCCGACCTGGTCGATGACTCCGGCGCCATCCTGATGCGGAATCACGACCGGAAAGGGCATCTGCACGTTGCCACGATGGCCAGCGCGATTCTTGGTGTCGGACGGATTGACCGCCGACATCGCGATTCGTACCCGCACTTCGCCGGGCGCCGGCTGCGGATCGGGCCGCTCGCCCAGCCGCAGCACTTCGCGGGCAGGGCCCTTGGTTTCGTAGAACGCAGCTTTCATTGGCATCGCCCTTGTCATCGTTGCTTGGATCGGGCGTTGATGATAATCCGTGCGCCGTTGTTGAACTCGCGTAGCATTCCGGTCATGAAACCTGAAAAAGCCCCGATGCCGATGTCCGACGAGCTGCTGGCCGAGCTCGATGAGCTGCTCAGTGCGATCGACCCGGACGAGTCGATGGCGGTCGAGGAACTCGACGGCTTCTTTGCCGGCCTGGCCTGCTGCCCGGAGCCGGTGCCCGCCGACGAGTACCTACCCGAAATACTGGGCTGCGATCTGGCGCAGGCCGCACAGCGTGTCGGCAGCGAGCGAGTCGAACGCCTACGTGGGCTGCTGGAGCGGCATCGCGAATCAATGGCCGGCCAGCTCTACGAGGGCGAAGGCATTGCACCGGTGCTCGGTCACGACGAGGACGACAAGGTCGGCGGCAACGCATGGGCGATCGGCTTCGTGCGCGCGATGGCGTTGCGCCCGGATGCCTGGTCGGCGATGGACGAAGACGATGAGCAGGCGCAGGCACTCGATCCTTTGATGCGCCTGGTCGAGGAAGTCGAACCATCGGAGGGCGAGGAGCCTGAACCGATCGCGGACGAAGAACGCGATGCGGCGATCGGCGCGATGCTCGAAGGCGTGATGCAGGTCTACGATTTTTTCGCACCGGCCCGCGAAAAAGCCCTGGCGCCCGCGGCGCCGCTGCGTCGCGAGCAACCGAAGGTGGGACGCAACGAGCCATGCCCCTGCGGTAGCGGACGCAAATACAAAGCCTGCCACGGAGCCTCCTAGGGCAAGCAACGAGCCCTTAGGCCAAAGTAAGCGCTCACACAAAAACCGCGTCAGGACTCGCCAGCTCAGCACCTCGCAGGCGAAACATCAGGCGAGCAGCGCCTCGCGAATCTTCGCGAGCACCTCGCCGGACTGGTTCGCATCGATCCAGCGCAACACCACGACCGCGTCCAGTTCCGGGTCGATCCAGTTGATTGAACTGCCGGCACCGATCGCAAACCAGCTCGACTCGGGCAGCGCCGGAAAAACCCGCCGGCCAATATTCAGCCAGACCAGATAGCCGTAGAACT
>JALRBB010000550.1 GCA_023257915.1 Quisquiliibacterium sp.
CGGCAGTTGCGGCGAGGCCATGGTCGACTCGGATGCCTTCGCCTTGCGGCATCTGCCATGCCGTAACCGGACCGGCCTGCGGGGCGAACCCTTGCCAGGGGTCCTCGGCGCACAGGCGTGCTTCGATCGCATGGCCGCGTAGCTCGATCTGTTGCTGCGTGAGCGGCAAAGGTTCGCCTCGCGCGATACGCAGTTGCCATTCGACCAGGTCCAAGCCGCAGATCGCTTCGGTCACCGGATGTTCCACCTGCAGTCGGGTATTCATCTCCAGGAAATGAAAGCTGCCATCGGCTGAAAGCAGAAATTCGACGGTTCCGGCGCCCATGTAGCCGACCTCGCGCGCGAGCTGGATCGCAGCCTCACCGATCGCCGCACGCTGTTGCGGCGTGAAGCCCGGAGCCGGAGCCTCTTCGAGGATTTTCTGGTTGCGACGCTGGGTAGAGCAGTCGCGTTCGCCCAGGTGCAGGTAATTGCCGTGTGCGTCGCCGAAAATCTGTACCTCGACATGGCGCGCGTGTTCGACCAAACGCTCAAGCAGCAACTCGCCGCTGCCGAATGCGCCCTGGGCTTCGAGTCGGGCCGCCTCGAGCAAGACGCGCAGGGCGGCGGCGTCGCCAACGTCGTCGCAGCGTCGCATGCCGCGGCCACCACCGCCAGCCGCGGCCTTGATCATCAGCGGCGCGCCGATACGGGCGGCGTGTTTGATCAGCGTGTCATCCGACTGATCGGCGCCCGCATAACCGGGCAGGCAGGGCACACCGATCCGCTGCGCGAGCGTCTTGGCAGCCGACTTGTTGCCGAGTGCCTCGATGGCCTCGGGAGAGGGACCAACGAAACTAAGCCCGGCCTGACGGCAGGCACGAGAAAACGCTGCGCTCTCGGACAGGAACCCGTAGCCTGGGTGTATCGCTTGCGCGCCGGACTGCCGGCAGGCATCCAGGATGCGGTCGATGTGCAGGTAGCTGTCGCGCGCCGGTGCGGGGCCGATCGGGACCGCGACATCGGCCAGCGCGACATGGCGTGCTCCGAGGTCGGCTTCGGAATACACCGCGACGGTTCGCAGTCCCATGGCCCGGGCGCTGCGGATCACACGGCAGGCGATTTCGCCGCGATTGGCGACGAGCAGCGTGTCGAAGGCGGGCATCGGCGTGCTGGGCTCAGGCGCGGGGCAAAATGCCCATCGTCTTGGCGATGATTCCCATCATCACTTCGTCGGCTCCACCGCCAATCGAACTCAGACGGGTGTCGCGCCAGAAGCGGTTGACTCGGGTCTCTTCCATGTAACCCATGCCCCCCCAGAATTGCACACACCAGTCGGCAACTTCACGCGCGACACGCGCGGCCTTGAGCTTGCACATCGATGCGAGTTGCGTGACGTCAGTGCCTTGCATGTACAGGGCCACTGCCTTGTGAAAGAGCGCACCGACTGCCTCGACCTCCGTTTGCAGTTCCGCGAGCTTGAAGTAGATGTACTGATTGTCGAGTAGCGGTTTGCCGAATGCCTGGCGATCACGCAGATAGTCAATGGTCTCCTGGATGATGAACTTGCTCTTTTGCCAGCCGGCGGCAGCCCACAGTCGCTCTTCCTGGAACTGCATCATCTGGTAGATGAAACCCATGCCTTCCTCGCCGATCCGATTGCGCTGAGGCACACGCACATCATCGAAATGGATCTGCGCGGTGTCCGACGAATTCATGCCGACTTTCTTGAGCTTGCGCGCGATCTCGACCCCCTTGGTCTTCATCGGCACGCAGATCAGCGATTTGTTCTTGTGCAGCGAGCCTTCCGAGGTGTTGGCAAGCAGGCAGATCCAATCGGCCTGGGTGCCGTTGGTGGTCCACATCTTTCCGCCGTTGATGACATAGTCGTCGCCGTCGCGCCGGATCGAGCACTCGATGTTGGTCGCATCCGACGAGGCCACTGCCGGCTCGGTCATCAGGAAGGCCGAGCG
>JALRBB010000025.1 GCA_023257915.1 Quisquiliibacterium sp.
AACGCCGGGATGCATCAGCAGCACTTCCTCAACCTCGCGCGGATAGACGTTGGAGCCACCCGAGATGTACATGTCGGACTCGCGTCCGGTGATGTACAGCAGTCCGCGCTCATCCAGGCGGCCAAGATCACCGGTGTGGAACCAGCCACCGCGCAAGGCCTTGGCGCTGGCCTCGGGGTTGTCGTGGTAGCCGGCAAACACCGCCGGACCGCGGCAGCAGATCTCACCGACCTCGCCAGTGGGCAGCGCTTGTAGATTTTCGTCGAGGATCGCCACCTGCATGCCGGTGCGAGGCCGTCCACAGGAGCCGATGTTCGCATTCGGATCGTCATCATCAGCCGAATGCATCTCGCGCGGCAGCACCGTGATGCAGCCAGTGACCTCACCGAGGCCAAAGTACTGCACGATGACCTTGCCGAGCTTTTGCAGCGCAAGTTTCTGGTCGGCTCGGTACATCGGCGCGCCAGCGTAAATCATGTAGCGCAGCGACGAGTGATCAAAGCGATCGACCGCCGGATCTTCGACCAGCATCTTGACGATCGTCGGTACCGTGAACAGGTTGCTGACCCGATGCTGTTCGACCAACTGCCAGAACACTGCCGGATCGAGCCGTTCGCTGGGCATCAGCACCGTCGCCGCGCCCCGCGCAACATTGAGCAGCGCATGAATGCCAGCGCCATGCGACAGCGGAGCGACCGCGATCGAGCAATCGCGCTCAGTGGTGCCCGGAATCAGATCAGCCAGGTGATTGGTCACGACAAAGGCCATCTGTCCATGCGTGAGCACGCCAGCCTTCGGGCGCCCGGTGGTCCCGGAGGTGTAAAAGAACCACAACGGATCGTCCTGCGCGACGGTCTCCTCGGGCGCATGCTTGCCAAGCTGCGATGCGAGCATCGTCTCGTAGGCAAGCTCGCCGGCGCGCGGCGTACCAATGCGAATCACATGGCGCAGCGTCTGCGACTCGCCACGTACCGCATCGACATGCGCATCGAAACCGTCTTCGGCGATCATCGCGACCGCCTGGCTGGAGGCGCCCAGATAGGCCACTTCCGGCGGAGTCAACCGAAAATTGGTCGGCACCCAGACACACCCCATCCGGAACGCCACCCAGCAGCTCTCGAACATCTGCTGGTTATTGCGCGAGTGCACCAGAATGCGGTCGCCCTTGCGCAGGCCCAGCGCGCGCAGTGCGCAGACCATCGCATCGACGCGCTGGTCCATCTCGCGCCAGCTGCAGTGCGCATCGCCTTGCACCAGTGCGGTATGCCCGGGAAAAAGGCGCGCACTCTGACGCAGCAACTCCCCCAGGTTCATCACCTGCGCAGCGTTCACACCGCCTCCAGCACGCTCAGATAGTTGGCGACCGCGGCCCCGCCCATGTTGAATACCGCGCCAAGTTGCGCACCAGGAATCTGCATATCCTGCGCGGTGCCGGTCAGCTGCATCGCCATCATCACGTGCTGAGACAGACCGGTGGCGCCGATCGGGTGCCCGCGACTCTTCAGGCCACCGGACGGATTGACCGGCAGGCGCCCATCCTTGGCGGTGACGCCGTCGAGAATGACGCGTGCGCCCTGGCCGTGCGGGGCAAGCCCCATCGCCTCATAGGCGAGCAGTTCGGCGATCGTAAAGCAATCGTGGGTCTCCACGACATCAAGGTCATCAAGCTTCAGACCGGCATCGACCAAGCCCTTGCCCCAGGCCTTGGCTGCGCCCTCGAAACGGGTGCGATCCCGGAGCGACAGCGGCAGGAACTCGTTAACCTGGGTACGCGAGCGCCAGCGCACCGCCGGTACCGAGGCGCCGGCCGCACGCTCGCTGGAGATCACGAGCGCGGCGGCGCCATCGGAGACCAGCGAGCAGTCGGAGCGCTTGAGCGGTCCGGCCACAAACGGGTTCTTGTCCGAGGCGTTGCGGCAGAAGTCGAAGCCGAGATCTCTGCGCATATGCGCATACGGATTGTCGACTCCGTTGCGATGATTCTTCGCGGCGATTGCGGCGATCGCATCGGACTGGTCACCAAAGCGTTCGAAGTACTCGCCGGCGATCTTGCCGAACACTCCGGCAAAGCCACCTGGCTCACCAGCCTCTTCCTTCACATACGAGCAGCGCAGCAAGATGTCGCTGATCTGCGGCCCGGGCAGCGTATTCATTTTTTCGAAGCCGACCACCAGCGCATGCCGCATCCGCCCGCTTTGCACCGCATCGAGCGCTGCCCAGATCGCGGCCGAGCCGGTCGCACAGGCGTTCTCAAGCCGCACCGACGGCGTGTGACGCAACTCGGGGATCGCAAGGCCTGCCAGTGCGGCCGTGAAGTCTTGCGGCACGAAACCGCCGTTGAAATGGCCGACGAAGACGCCGTCCAGATCGGCGGGCGCCAGGCCTGCGCTTTGGATCGCCGGCAGAGCGGCATCACGAAACAGCTGCTCCAGGTCGATCGAATCGAGCTTGCCAAACTGGGTATGGCCCCAGCCGGTGATCATTGGTGTATTCATGGGTTGCACCATCGAAGAAAAAACGGGTGGCTCGACGGCTGGGCGCGCCGTCGACCTCGCGATGTTACCGCGCAGGGGAATCCGCGCGCTGCGCGGATCGCCCTTGGCTGGCGTGAATGACCGACAATCCTGGAAACCCGCATCGACCGGAGCCCGCATGAGCCAGACCCGTACAGCCCGATACCAGGGCGTCTTTCCCGTGGTGCCAACCACGTTCACCGCCACCGGCGAGTTGGATCTGCCCAGCCAGTTGCGCTGCGTCGACTTCATGATCGACGCCGGCTCGAACGGGCTTTGCATCCTGGCGAACTTCTCCGAACAGTTCGCGCTGTCCGATGAGGAGCGCGAGGTGCTGACCCGCGCGATCATCGAACATGTCGCCGGCAGGGTGCCGGTGATCGTGACCACCACACATTACAGCTCGCGGGTCTGTGCGCAGCGCAGCCGGCGTGCGCAGGAACTGGGCGCTGCCATGGTGATGGTGATGCCGCCCTACCATGGCGCGACGATCCGCGCGCCCGAGCCGCTGATCATCGAGTTCTTCCAGACGCTGTCCGACGCGATCGACATTCCGATCATGATCCAGGACGCGCCGGTCAGCGGTACGGTGCTGTCGGCGCCGCTGCTGGCCCGGATGGCGCGCGAGATTGAACATGTCAGCTACTTCAAGATCGAGACTGCCGGCGCGGCATCCAAGCTGCGCGAACTGATCCGGCTTGGTGGCGAAGCGATCGAAGGGCCCTGGGACGGCGAAGAGGGCATCACCTTGTTCGCCGACCTGGACGCCGGAGCCACCGGTGCCATGACGGGTGGCGGTTATCCGGACGGCATGCGCCTGATCGTCGACGCCTACGCGGCCGGGCAGCGCGAGCAGGCCTTCGAGCACTACCAGCGCTGGCTGCCGCTGATCAATTTCGAGAACCGCCAGGGCGGGCCGCTGGCGGCCAAGGCGCTGATGCTTGCCGGCGGCGTGATCGCCTGCGACGCGCCGCGCCATCCATTTCCGGCGATGAACGACCAGGTGCGAGCGGGGCTGCTCGAGACCGCCAGAAGGCTCGATCCGCTGGTGCTGAGCTGGGGGCGATAGAACGGGCCCGGGTTGCGCACCGCCTACACTACGAACGAGACTTGGCCGGCGACCATCCGGTTCCAAAAGATGCTGTCCCCGTTGGGTACCACCAGCGGCGTGATCTGGTCGATGATCTGCTTGTGGCGCGGGTCGGCACGGTGCTGCACGTAGGCCGCCTCGTTCGCGTAACGCTCGTACAGCACGAACCGGCTCGGATCATCGCGCAGCTGGCAGACGTCGAACTGAAAGCAGCCCTCTTCGGTGGTCACCGAACGATGGGCGTGCCGGGTCATCAGTTCCCGAAACTGGTCGACAGCCGCGGGCTGGACCTTGAACTCTGCGATCACGACGTAGCTCATAACGGCTCGATGACAGCTTCGCTGCGTTGAAACGGGGATTGGCGTGGCGACCGAGCGGCTCAGCCGCGCCCGGCCGCGACCGACTCCTGCGCCTCGCGCCAGGCGAGCAACCGGCGGATGCCCTCTTTCATGCCAATCTGAGGCTGCCAGCCGATCAGCTCACCGGCAAGCTGATGCGGGATATGGAAGGCGCCACCCGAGGTGAGCCGCACGGTTCCGGGCGGATCGGGCCGGGTCTCGGGCGTGAGGTCGCTTTCGCAGTAGTCGAGCACCATCTGCACCAGCTCGGCGAGCGTGACCGGCTCCGGACCGGACACATTGACTGCGACATCGCAGGCGGTGCTCTCGAAGGCCGCGCAGTTCGCGCGAGCCACGTCCGCGACGTTGACGAAGTGCTTGGTTTCGCTGCCATCGCCGGGCAGCACCGGGCGCTCTCCGCGCCGCACCTTGTCGTAGGTTTCCATGATGTACAGCGCATTGGCCGCACGATAGTGCTGGCGCTCGCCGTAGACCGTGGAGTAGCGCAGCACCAGATAGCGCAGCCCGTACTTCTGGAAAAACTGCCGGCAAAGCTGCTCGCCGATGATCTTGGAGGCGCCATACAGCACCGCAGCCGGCGGCGCACCGGCCGAGTGAAATGGGCCCTGCTCGAGCAGTGCGCCGGACACTCCCGGCCCGTAGCCGTACACCGCATTGGAGGACGCGAACACCACCTTGCGCACGCCATTCACGCGACAAGCCTCGAGCATGTTCTGCACGCCGCGGATGTTGACGTCGACCGCCTCCCAGGGCGTCTGCGAAAAACCCAGCGTCATGTACGCGGCCAGCATCAGCACCCCATCGAGACCATGCGTAGCGGCCAGCAGGTCGGGCAGGCGCATCACGTCGCCCTTGACCAGACGCACCCGCGGATTGTCCTTCAGGTGCGCGATCGCCTCTGGCGTGCCGAATGCGTAGTTATCGAGCAGAACCACTTCGCCGGCTCCGGCTGCGAGCAGCGCGTCGGCGGTGTGCGAACCCACCAGGCTCGCGGCGCCGGCGATCAGAATGCGCGCGCCGCGGATTGGCAGTGCGGCGCTGTTGTTGTCAGTCACTTGAAACTCTCCCGTCGATGTTCCGTGGATGCGTCAGAGCGCCAGCGGCTTTTGCTGCACGCCGAAAAACACGCTCTTGACCTGGCTGTATAGCCGCAGGCCGTGCAGGCCTTTTTCGCGACCGATGCCGCTATCCTTGTAGCCGCCGAACGCGGTGGCGATATGCGACTGCTTGTAGGTGTTGATCCACACCGAACCGGCCTGCAGTTCGCGCGCGACGCGCCAGGCCCGTGCGATGTCGCCGGTCCACAGCCCGGCAGCCAGACCATAGACAGTGTCGTTGGCCTGCTCGATGAGGTCGGTCTCGTCGTCAAAAGGCAGCGTGACCAGCACCGGGCCAAAGATCTCCTCCTGGCAGGCGCGGGCGCGGTTGCTCAGGCCGTCGATGACGGTGGGCAGGTAGAACCAACCCTTGGCCAGTGCGGAATCATTCGGCTGAGCGCCGCCCACCAGCACCCGGCCGCCTTCGGCGCGGGCGATGTCCACGTAAGCGGCGACCCGCTCACGATGCGCGCGCGAGATCAGCGGGCCCATCTGCGCCGCCGGATCGTCCGGCATACCGACGCGCACCTGGCGGCTGCGCTCAACCAGCTCATCGACGAAGGCGCGGTAGATCGAACGCTGCACGAACAGGCGCGTACCCGCGACGCAGCTCTGACCGGCCGAGCCGTAGATGCCCGAAATGACACCGGCCATTGCCATCGGCAGATTCGCGTCGTCGAACACGATGTGCGGTGACTTGCCGCCGAGTTCCAGCCCGACTGGCACCAGCCGGCTGCCGGCCACGGTGGCGATTGCCCGACCAGTTTCGGTGCCGCCGGTAAACGAGATCATCCGCACGCCCGGATGCGCGACCAGCGCAGCGCCGACATCCTCGCCATGGCCAGGCAGCGCGGTGAACAAGCCTTCGGGCAGCCCGGCCTCGGCGCAGATGCGGGCCAGCTCGAGCGCCAGCATCGGCGTTTCCTCCGACGGCTTCAGAATGACGGCGTTGCCGGCAGCCAGCGCCGGCGCAGCCTTTTGCGCCTCGGCCATGATCGGCGAATTCCAGGGCGTAATCGCGGCGACCACGCCATACGGTTCGGCCAGCGACATCGAGAAATACTCGCCGCGCGGCGAGGTCATCTCGTTTTGCCAGGTTTCGCAGATTGCCGCGTAGTAGCGGAAATAGCTGGCCGCGCTGTCGACCATGTTCTGGCATTCCTTGAGCGGCTTGCCACTGTCGAACATCTGCAGCCGGGCAAGCGCGTCGCGCTCAGCGGCGATGCGTCGGCCGATCTCATAGAGCGTGCTCGCGCGCTGGTCTGGACGCAGATTGCGCCAGGGCTTGCTGCGAAACGCATCTTGCGCGACCGTGACCGCCCGATCGACATCGGCTGGACTCGCGCGCGCGACGGTGCCCGCGACGCTGCCGTCTGCAGGGTAGATCGAGCGAATGACCGGATCGGCGTTGTTGTGCCATTGGCTGCCGATGCGAAACGGCCTGACGGTAGGGGCATCCATGTTTTTGAGGAGTCCTGCAAGATCGAACGCGTGATGTTGGACCAGTGCGCTGCGAGCGGCAACCCGATTCAGCCCGCGGGCGCGTTATGCTCCGGGTCCGGCATGGTGTCGCCGGCCACTCTATTTCACCAGACGATGCAACGCCTGACGATTCCCGGTCGCGGCGGTCATGTCGCGGCGCTGAACTTCGGCCGCGCACACGGACCGATCGACATCCTGTTCCTGCATGCGACCGGGTTCTGCGCGCATACCTATCGACGACTGCTCGAGCCGCTGGACGGCGCGTTGCGTGCGGTGGCACTCGATTTGCGGGGCCATGGCCACACGACCTTGCCGGCCAATCCGGCGCGACTGGCCCACTGGCATGGCTATGCCGACGACGTCATCAGGACGCTGGAGCGACTCACCGACGCAGAACCGCGCACGCGGCTGATCGCCGGCCATTCGCTGGGTGGTACCGTCGCCCTGCTGGCCGCGACCCGTGCGCCGCGGCTGGCCGGCGCGTTGCTGATGATCGACCCGGCGATGGTGCTGCCGTGGATGCGCCGCTGGTTGCTGCTGCCGTTCGGCCCGCGGCTGCTGCGCCGCCGGCTGCCGATCGCGAAGTCTGCCGCGCGTCGGCGCAGCGACTTCCCGGCCTTGCACGAGGTGCGAGCCAGCTACGACGGCCGCGGCGCGTTTCGCAGCTGGCTGCCGGGCTTTCTGGACGACTATCTGGAGGACGCATTCGAGCGCCGATCAGACGGCTCGGTGGCGCTACGCTGTACGCCGGCCTGGGAGGCGGCAACCTTTTGCGCGCACCGCCACGACCTGCAGGCGGCGCTTCGCAAGCTTGCGATCCCAGCGCGGATGCTGGTTGCCGAGCAGCATTCCACCTCGGCGCGCATCCTGCCCTTGCTGCCCGGCCTGGCACCAGAGTTGATCGCAGAACCGGTGCCGGGCAGCTCGCACTTCATCCCGATGGAACAACCCGAACTGGTGCGCGAGCGGATGCTAGCGCTACTGCGATAGCAATCCCGCAGCGCACCCCGCGGATCAGTCGCCAGCGCGGATGTTGTGCTCCTTGATCACCTTGGCCCAGCGAGTCAGCTGCAGGTCGGTGAAGCGACCGAGCTCATCGGGCTTGGACAGCGTCAGGTTCATGCCCAGGCTCGTGAGCCGATCGCGGATCTTCGGCTCGGACAGAATGCGGGCGAGCTCCTGGTTGACTTTGTCGATGAGTTGCGGTGATGTGCCAGCTGGCGTGAACACGCCCCACCAGGCCAGCGCCTCGAAGCCGGGCAGCCCTTGCTCAGCGATCGTCGGCACATCAGGCAGTGCCGGATCACGCTTGGCCGATGTGACCGCCAGCGGCACCAGCGCCCCTGAACGGATATGCGTGGAGAACAGCGCGGTTGTAGCCATCGAAACCGGCACATGGCCGGCGATCGCATCCTGAGTCAGCGGGCCGCCACCCTTGTAAGGCACATGCACCAGCGGGAACTTCATCTGAGCGCCCAGACTGGTCATCGTCAGGTGCGCAAGGCTGCCGGTGCCGACCGATCCAAACGACAGGCCGCCGGCACTCTTGCGCGATGCATCGATGAAATCCTGGAAGCTGCGGTACGGCTGCGACTTGTGGCCGACCAGCACCATCGCACCGGTCGCCACCAGCATGACCGGAGCCAGGTCCTTGCGGGTGTCGAAGGACATGTTCGGAATCAGGCTCGGGTTCGTGCCATGCGTGTCGAACACGAACACGAAGGCACTGCCATCGGCCGGCATCTTGGCCACATAGCCGGTGCCGATCGAGCCATTGCCGCCGGGCTTGTTCTCGACGATAACTTGCGTGCCCAGGGCCTGCGCCAGCCCCGGTGCCACCAGCCTCGCAAGCTGGTCGGTCGTACCACCGGGCGGGAATGGCGACACCAGCCGAATCTGCTTGGTCGGCCAAGCAGCCTGTGCATGCGCCGCCTGCGCCGACAGCGCGCCGATGAGTGCCACACCGGCCGAACCGAGA
>JALRBB010000060.1 GCA_023257915.1 Quisquiliibacterium sp.
AAGACAACCATCATCCAGTTGATCTGCGTCACCTTCCAGCCAAAGCTGCGCTCAGCGGCAATAAAGAGCATCGGCAAGACGAGTGCAAGCAATGCCTTTGCTGCGAAATAGACGATCGGCGCGGAGGCCTGGCGCAAACCGGCGTGCAGGAACCTGGCCCGAAGCAAGGACACCTCTTCGTCCTTATCGGGGGTCGCGAGCCGGGCAAATGGCTTGGCCACCGAAATGGCCCGCCTGCGCCAGACCGAATCTTTGACAGGTTTCTCACTGACCTCGCCAGAAACCAATTGAAGCCGCTCGCGCAGGCGACTCACGCCGCCAAAGATCAGCATCATCAGCGCGACCACCGCCCCCGCGACCGCGACGAAAATGAAGATCAGGACGATGACTTGTTCGTTGGTCAAAGCGCGCCCTTTAAACCCGAATCTTGATGATGCGTGTTATCCAGAACGCACCAATGATCATCATGGCCACAGCGCCGCCAATCGCCTTCAGGCCGGCAGGGTCGGTCCACAATACCGACAGGAACTTTGGATTGACCAGCATGATCATCCCCGCGGTACAGAACGGCAGCGCGATCAGGATGTATGCCGACAACTTGCCCTCGGCCGATAGCGTGCGGATCTTGCCGTACAGCTTGAATCGCTCGCGGATCAGTTGACTTAGCTTGCCGAGTAACTCGGATAGATTTCCACCGGTCTCTCGCTGAAGGATCACCGAGATGATGAAGTACCTTAGATCCATGCTCGGAACTCGGGTTGCCAAGTTCATCATGGCATCGTTCAACGCCACGCCGTAGTTGATTTCTTCAAAGGTTTCGGCAAATTCGGAGGCGATCGGATCGATGCTTTCAGTGCCGACCATCTGCAAGGCCGCCGGAAATGCATGTCCTGCCCGCAAGGCGCGTGACATCAGATCGAGCGCATCCGGCAACTGCTCGTCGAACTTATTGAGCCGCTTTGAGCGAGCTCGCGCCAGAACCAGCGCGGGAATTGCCCCCCCGATCAGCAGGAACAGCATCGCAACCGCAATCCCGACGCCGATCACCAGAGCTACCATGAAAAATGCGCAGGCGGCCGCCAAGCTCATCAAGAAAAATTGACCGACGCTGACATTCATGCCCGACTGAATCAGCCATCGATCGAAGACCGAAATCCGCGGCAGCGCAGCCAGGATCCGCTCGACCCAGTGGGTATTACTCAGATTGCGGCGGGCTTTGAGCAACGAGTAGGCGTCTTCGCCATGATGACCCGCCGATAAGGTCCGCAGACGCCGCTCGAGCTGCTTGACCTCCGGGCCTTTGTAGTCATTCCAGAGCAAATAGGCGCCCTCGACCAGCAACACGATTGCGACGAATAACACCAGAATGAATATGCCAAGCCCGAGATCCATCATTGCCTCCGGTCTTGCCTGTGAATGGTCGGCCGATTTGTCATCGATTACTCCATCACCCGGCTGGGATCGAACAGGTCGTCCGGCACCTTGATCCCAAAGGCCTTGACGCGTTGCAGAAACTTGGGGCGAATCCCGGTTGCCCGAAAGCGCCCAGTCACTGAACCGTCGCCCTGCACTCCGGTTTGCTCGAATACAAAAATGTCCTGCGTCGTGATGATGTCGCCTTCCATGCCAGTGATTTCCTGCAGACTGACAACCTTGCGGGTTCCGTCCGACAAGCGGGCGATCTGCACAATTGCAGACAACGCTGATGCAATCTGCTGACGCATCGCTTTCGGCGGCATCGAAAAGCCGCCCATACCGAGCATGTTCTCGAGTCGACTCAGTGCGTCTCGCGGCGTATTGGCATGTACCGTCGCCAGCGAGCCCTCATGGCCGGTATTCATCGCCTGCAGCATGTCGAATGCCTCGGGGCCACGCACCTCGCCAAGAATGATGCGATCCGGACGCATCCGTAAGCTGTTGCGGACCAGGGCACGCTGTGTCACTTCACCCTGACCTTCAATATTGGCAGGGCGTGTTTCGAGTCGCACCACATGCGGTTGTTGCAATTGCAATTCGGCTGCGTCTTCAATCGTGACGATCCGCTCGGCTGGCGGAATAAACGCCGACAGGATGTTCAACATCGTTGTCTTGCCGGTTCCGGTACCGCCGGAAATCAAGACGTTGAGCTTGGCCTTGACCATTCCCCCCAACAGTTCGGCGATCTGCGGTGTGAGCGATTTGTTGCGGACCAAATCGTCGATCCGCAAAGGCACGACCGAAAACCGGCGAATAGATAGCGACGGACCGTCGATCGCGAGCGGAGGAATGATTGCATTGACC
>JALRBB010000079.1 GCA_023257915.1 Quisquiliibacterium sp.
GTTCCATGCTCGGTTTCAGCAGCGGCGGAAGTGGCAGCCGCTTCGCCTGGCTATTGCTGGGCGTGATTGGGGTGATCGCGCTCGCCCTGTTTTTCGGAGGCACCAGCCTGGAAGGGATGCAGTCTTGGCTTGCCCGGGACGATGCCGGTCCGGGCGTTCGTTCGGCTTCCGCAGTGGGTATGCCGGCACCGGCTGTCGCGGGAGATTCGACACTGGAGAAACCCCCCGTTCAGGCCGTGGCTGGCGCCGACACAACGCGCGGTGCGCTCAGACCTGAGGAGGTCCGTGCGTCAGCGCTCGCACCGATCGTACCAAGCGTCTCGATTCCCGGAGTAGGCGTTCCGGCGAGCAAATCCGGGCAGGGCGGTGCCGTGGGTGTTGCTAGCCCGTCCGCCGAGCCGGTCGGTCAGGTTGGACCCAAACCCGAGTCTGGGCAGTCCGGTGCACCGTTGCTCGAGCGCAAGGACGCTGTCGCGGATCCGGCTGCGACCGGTTCGCGGTCCGCAGCCCCAGTGGCGAGCGCGCAACTGGCCACGCCGGTGTCTGAGGCGAAACCGGCTGTGACCGAGACTAAACCGGCTCCGGCCAGCGTGCCGCGACTGCGCCTGCGGTTTTCGGCCGAGAGCTGGATCGAGGTGCGAGCGGCGGACGGTGCGATCCTTGTGACCGGCATCCAGCAGCCCGGATCCGAGCGCGATATTGACACTGCCGGCAGTCTCTCGCTGATTATCGGCAATGCGCATGCGGTGAATGCGCAACTGAAGGGTGAACCCTTCGATCTCACCGTGCACACGCGATCCACCGTCGCACGATTCACTCTGCCCTGAGCCAGTCGCAACAGGTGCCGCTTTGACGAAAAAGAACGATTCTCAATCCCGTATGCCAGCCACCGCGATGACCGTCGGGTCGCTCGCACGCCGCTCCTCGCGTCTGGCCGAAGTGCGTTGGGGCGAGCGCATCGTGCAGATCGGCTCGGACGCGCCGATTGTCGTGCAGTCAATGACTAACACCGATACTGCCGATGCGATCGCAACGGCAATCCAGGTGAAGGCGCTCGCCCAGGCAGGCTCCGAGCTGGTGCGCATCACCGTCAATACGCCGCAGGCCGCACAGGCGGTCCCGGCAATCCGCGAGCAACTCGACCGCATGGGGCTGGACGTGCCCCTGGTCGGAGACTTTCACTACAACGGGCACAAGCTGCTGACGCAGTATCCGGATTGCGCGCAGGCCTTGTCGAAGTACCGGATCAATCCGGGCAATGTCGGCAGCGGAACACGGCGGGAAGACAACTTCGCGCAGATGATCGAGGTCGCGTGTCGCTGGGACAAGCCGGTGCGCATCGGCGTCAATTGGGGCAGTCTCGACCAGGCGCTTCTTGCCAGTCTGATGGATCAGAATGCCGCCCGTGCCCAGCCTTGGGAAGCTGCGAGCGTGATGCGCGAGGCACTGGTCGCCTCGGCCGTCGGCAGCGCGCAGCGTGCGGTCGAGCTCGGGATGGCGCCCGAGCGCATCATCTTGTCTGCCAAGGTATCCAGCGTGCAGGACCTGGTGGCGGTCTACGGCGAACTTGCCTCGCGCTGTGACTATCCGTTGCATCTGGGCCTTACCGAGGCCGGAATGGGCAGCAAGGGCATCGTGGCGTCGACCGCGGCTTTGGCGGTTCTGTTGCAGCAGGGAATCGGCGATACCATCCGGGTTTCCTTGACGCCTGAGCCCAATGGCGATCGCACTCGCGAGGTGATCGTCGCGCAGGAGATCTTGCAGTCAATGGGCTTGCGTGCGTTTGCACCCATGGTGGTCGCCTGTCCCGGCTGTGGTCGCACCAGCAGCACCTTCTTTCAGGAGCTGGCCGACAAGATCCAGCGACATCTTCGTGAGCAGATGCCGCATTGGCGGGCGAGCTACCCGGGGGTGGAGACGATGCAGGTCGCGGTCATGGGGTGCGTCGTCAACGGGCCCGGCGAGAGCAAGCATGCCGACATCGGAATTTCGTTGCCGGGGGCCGACGAGGCGCCGGTCGCGCCGGTGTTCGTCGACGGTGAGCGCACCGTCACGCTGAAGGGAGAGCGGATCGCCGAGGAGTTCCAGGCGATCGTCGATGATTATGTACGCCGCCGGTATGGCGCCGGTCTGGCGACGGAACTCGCACAATGAGCAGGCAGGAAAAAATTCAGGGCGTTCGGGGGATGAATGACATCCTGCCGGACGATGAAGCCTTGTGGCAGCGATTCGAAGAGGCAGTGGGCGATTGCATGCGCGGTTACGGCTATCGCCGAATCCGCACCCCGATCGTCGAGCACACGCGCCTGTTCGTGCGCGGCATCGGCGAGGTCACTGACATCGTCGAAAAAGAGATGTACTCGTTCACGGATGCGCTAAACGGTGAAGAACTGACGCTGAGACCGGAAAATACGGCTGGCGTCGTGCGTGCGTCGCTCGAGCACAATCTGCTCTATGACGGACCCAAGCGACTTTGGTACACCGGGCCGATGTTCCGCCACGAAAAGCCGCAAAAGGGACGGTATCGCCAGTTTCATCAGGTTGGTGCCGAAGCACTGGGCTTTGCGGGTCCTGATGCGGATGCGGAGGTGATCCTGTTGTGCCAGCGACTCTGGGACGATCTCGGACTGCCGGGAGTGCAGCTCGAAATCAATTCCCTCGGTCACAGCGACGAGCGTCGCGCGCATCGGGAAGCGTTGATCGCCTACTTTGAGGCGAACAAGGACCGGCTCGATGAAGACGCTTCGCGACGTCTGTACAGCAATCCGCTGCGCATCCTCGACACCAAGAATCCAGCGATGCAGTCGCTGGTCGAGGCGGCGCCGAAACTGACCGATTTTCTAGGTCCTGAATCGCAAGCGCACTTCGATCGGCTTCAGAAACTGCTGCATGCGCAAAATCTGCCGTTCAGGGTCAATCCGCGCCTCGTTCGTGGACTCGATTATTACAACCTGACGGTGTTCGAATGGGTCGTCGACGGGCTGACGATCTGTGGCGGAGGCCGCTATGATCCGCTGGTCGAGATGCTTGGCGGCAAGCCGTCGCCGGCCTGCGGTTTCGCGATGGGCGTCGAGCGAGTCCTCGAGTTGATGCGCAAGGCCGGTGCGCCGCTGGATCCAGCGGTGTGCGATGTCTATGTCGTGCATCAGGGCGATGCTTCGCAGCTGGCAGCCCTGCAGGCAGCCGAACGGCTGCGCGACGCCGCACTGGACGTCGTGCTGCACTGTGGGGGCGGAGGATTCAAAGCGCAGTTCAAGCGCGCCGATGCCAGCGGGGCCTTTCTCGCACTGGTGTTTGGCGAAGATGAACTTGCTGCCGGCGAGGTCACTCTGAAGTGGTTGCGCGGCGATGACGGAGCGGTGGGGGCCGGTCGCCAGCAGCGTGTTGCAATCGACAGGCTGACCGAAGTTGTGATTGATGCGATCGCGCAAGACTGAGCACAATTGAGCACACCCGCCAGTGTCGTGATGCGGGCGGGAATGAACGAGCAAGAAGGAGCGTGAGGCAATGGCCTACGACTTGGAAGAGCAGGAACAGATTGCACACCTGAAGGCCCTGTGGGAAAAGTACGGCGGCTTCGTGATGACCGTGATCACGGTCGTGCTGCTGGCGATTGCCGGCTACCGCGGGTGGGGCTGGTATCAGGCGAACCAGGCTGCCGAAGCGGCTGCGGTCTACGACCAGTTGCGTACCGCTGTCAGCGCCAAGGATGTGACGAAGATCAAGGAGCATGCGGGAACCATCTTCGGCAGCTACGGATCCACCATTTATGGGCCGATGGCAGCCCGGCTTGCAGCAAAGGCGTATCACGATGCTGGTGACCTGAAGTCAGCGAAAGCGCCTTTGCAATGGGCGATTGACAAGTCGGCTGACCCGAGCCTGGCTAATGTTGCACGACTCAGTCTTGCGGGCATCCTGCTTGACGAAAAGGCCTTTGAAGAAGCGCTCAAACTGCTTCCGACCGATCAGGATGGCTCGTTTGCCGGCGAATTCGCTGACCGTCGCGGAGATATTCTGGTCGCAAGCGACAAGCGCGATGAAGCGCGTGCTGCGTACAAGAGCGCCCTGGACAAACTGGCCCCGCGCAGCGCTTTGCGTCGAGTGGTGCAGTTCAAGCTCGATGCGCTCGGCGAGGTGCGTTCGTGAGCACCTTGAGCCGGATCGCCACCCGGGCGATCGCGATTGCGCTGGCTGGTGCGCTGGCCGGTTGCGGCAGCATCTGGCCCTGGTCCGCGCCGTCGAAACCCCCGATGCCGCAGCCGCCGGAGGTTGCAACTGCGATACCCGCCAAGCTCGCCTGGACCTACCGGCTCGCGCCAGGTGGCGCCGGGTTCATGCCCGCCTATTCCGGCGGAAGCATCTTTGCCGCGAGTGCCGCTGGCGCAGTTGTACGTCTCGATGCGGCCACCGGGCGCGAGGCATGGCGTGTCGATCTGGGTAAGAAGATCGTTGCCGGTGTGGGCTCGGACGGACGTGCCGTTGCGGTGGCTCTCGAAGATGGCGTGCTGGTCGCGCTGGACGTATCCGGCAAACAACGCTGGAGCGCATCGCTGGGCGCGGATGCGGTGACCGTGCCGGCAGTCGGCGAGGGTCTGGTTGTGGTCCGTACCGGCGACAACCGGGTCCAGGCCTTTGACCTTGCTAGCGGCAAGCGACGCTGGATTTTCAGTCGTCAGAATCCGCCACTGGTTCTGGTCAATGGGCAGACCTGCGCGACGCAAGGTTCGCACAAAGCCCACCAAGTTCTCGGCCAGTTTGCCCGATCGCGCGTCCCCCAGCAGCATCGTGCGCGCTCCTCAGGGGTTGGCGGGCTGAAGCAAGTCGCTCACCATGGGCATGAGAGCGGCGATGTCTTCCCGTTGTTTGAACAAAATGCCCGCCGTGTCTTGCACCACCTCGGGGTCGAGTTGGAGGGTGTCGAGTGAGACCAGGGCTTTGGCCCATTCCACACTCTCGGCAATGCCAGGGCCACGCACAAAGGCGTCGGCAAAGGGCTGGCTGCGCAAGCGCGCCACAAAGTCGGCCACTTGTTGGGCCAGCTGCTCGGAGGCTTGCGGAACTTGCGCGCGCACAATGGCCAGCTCGCGCTCCCGGTCGGGGTAATCCATCCAGTGGTAGAGGCAGCGCCGCTTCACCGCATCGTTGAGGTCCGTGAGGGACAGGTAGCGTTAGTCATCCGGCCGGTTGAACCATTCGGA
>JALRBB010000229.1 GCA_023257915.1 Quisquiliibacterium sp.
GATCGTCACCGGCCTGTTCGTTGCGATCTCGATGTGTACCGGCGGCGGTGCCTGGGACAACGCGAAGAAGTACATCGAGGAAGGCAACCATGGCGGCAAGGGGTCCGACGCGCACAAGGCGGCGGTCACCGGTGACACCGTCGGCGATCCGTACAAGGACACTGCCGGCCCGGCTGTCAATCCGCTGATCAAGATCATCAACATCGTCGCGCTGCTACTGGTGCCGCTTATGGGGGTAGTCCACGGCGGCAAGCCGGGTACGCCGGCCAAGCATGGCGCCGCAGAACCGGTGGCGATCACTGCATCGGCCAGCGCACCGGCAACCGCGCCGATCAGCGCCCCCTCGGCCTCGGTGAAAAACTGAACGGGCCCAAACAACGGTGGTCCTGACCACCGGTTGCAGCGGCCGCCTAGCGGCTGACTGCCAATGACGCAGGGGCGCCTTCGGGCGCCCTTCGTCATTGGCGGGCCGGTTTCGGGCATCTGTGCAGACCCAGGTTTGGCGTCTCTCCTCCCGTCTCTCCCGCCGTATCTCCTATACTCGGCGACATCTACAAGGAGCTCATGATGGATCTGAAAGGTAATGTCGTCCTCGTTACTGGCGGCGCATCCGGTCTCGGCGGCGCCACCTCCAAGTCGATCGTCGACGCCGGCGGCAAGGTGTTAATCGCCGACGTGAACGCAACGCTTGGCGAGTCGTATGCGAAGGAGCTCGGTCAGAGCGCCCGCTTCGTCAAATGCGATGTCACCTCCGAGGCCGATGGACAGGCAGCAGTCGCTGCAGCTTGCGAAATGGGCACCTTGGTCGGTCTGGTCAACTGCGCCGGGGTCGGGGGTGCGAACAAGACGGTCGGCCGCGACGGCCCGCATCCGCTGGCCGCCTTCGCGCGTGTGATCAACATCAATCTGATCGGAAGCTTCAACATGATCCGCCTGGCGGCGGCGGCCATGTGCGCAAACTCCCCTAATGCAGAAGGCGAGCGCGGGGTAATCATCAACACGGCGTCGGTGGCCGCGTTCGATGGTCAGATCGGGCAGGCCGCATATTCGGCGTCCAAGGGTGGCATCGTCGGCATGACGCTGCCGATCGCCCGCGATTTGTCTCGTGACGGAGTCCGCGTCAACACGATCGCTCCGGGGCTGTTCCTGACGCCGCTGTTGCAGGGCCTGCCACCCGCTGCACAGGAATCACTCGGCAAGCAGGTGCCCTTCCCTCCGCGCCTGGGCAGACCGAACGAATACGCGCTGCTGGTCGGCCAAATCTTTGCCAACCCGATGCTCAACGGAGAAACGATCCGTCTGGACGGCGCGATCCGGATGGCACCGAAGTGATGAGCCCGGCGAACCGGCGACGCGAGATCCTGTGATGGAGCGCAAAGTGCTGCGCGGCGGCAAGCTGGCCGCCGGCTCCTACGACGAGCGCAACCAGCAGTTGCTGCTCGAGTTCGTCGACGGTTCGCGCCGGCAATACAAGGGTGTTCCCGGCGAAGTCTGGCGCCGCCTGCTGGCGGCTCCGAACCCCGGAAGCTTCTTCGAGGACCGGATCGCCGACGAGTATCCGAACCAGCCGGCGGGCGCGGTGCAGCAGGATCAGGCGAAGGCTCGCCTGGATGCACTGTTCGGCCCGTCGCCTGGACAGTCCTCGGATCAGTGACGCGCAATCGCGCGTCGCGGTGCCGGAGGGTTGACGGTGCTGAACCTTCCTTTCCGCTTTCATCTCTATTGCAAGGTTGTCGACAACCTCGGCGATGCTGGCGTGACCTGGAGACTGGCGCGCCAGTTGGCGAGTGAGCATCGTCTCGAGGTGCATCTTTTCATTGACGCACCCGATACGTTGGCGCTAATCGTCCCGAACGCTCGAGCCGGCGCGATGCTCGATGGAGTCCGCATCGAACACTGGGATGTCGCCGCGCCGCCCCGGGACCCGGGCACCGTGATCGTGTCCGCCTTCGGGTGCGAGCTGCCTCCGGCGACGCGTGCAGCCATCGCGAGCCAGCCAGGCGTCCTGTGGATCAACCTTGAATATCTCAGCGCCGAGGGCTGGATCGACGAGTGCCACCGGCTGGTGTCACGCAAGCCTTCCGATGGCGCCGTCGAGCACTTCTTCTATCCCGGCTTTAGCAAGGCAAGCGGCGGACTGCTGCGCGAAGCCACCCTGCTGAACCAGCGTAATGCGTTCCTCGACGAGGATTGCGCCACGCGATGGCTGAACGAGCTGGGCATCGGCGCGCTGCCCGGTGAGCGTCGGATTTCGCTGTTTTGCTACCCGAATGCACCGATCGCCGATTGGTTGTCACTGATCGCCGAATCGAAGCGACCGACCCGTGTTCTGGTCGCACAGGGTGTCGCGAGCGAGGCATTGCAGCGTTTCAGCGGCATGCACCTCAAACCGGGTGATCGCATCGAGCGAGGCGCGCTGTCGCTCGAATGCTACGCCCTGCTCGCGCAGCCGCAATTCGATCGCCTGTTATGGAGCTGCGATCTGAACCTTGTGCGAGGCGAGGATTCCTGGGTGCGGGCAATCTGGGCAGGCCGACCGCTTATTTGGCAACCGTACCAGCAGGCAGACCAGGCGCATCGACCGAAACTGGAGGCATTCCTAGCCAGGCTGACAGGTGGAGATGATCGGACGCCCTCACTTGACGCGGCATTGCGCGATACCGAGCATAAGCAGGCGGCACAGGCCGCGATGGCGATGATGCGAGCCTGGGACGGCGACGGCGAACTTCAACAGTGCTGGCCGGCGTATGAGGCCTGCCTGCCTGCGATCGCCAGGCTGCATCGCCAGCTGAGTGACGATCTTTCCCGGCAGCCCGACCTTTGCTCGCAACTGCTGGCTTACTGCCAGCAAGAACTCTCCAGGGGTGACTGATCTGGTTGAAATTTCGCAGACACGCTATAATTTCCTGTTTTGTGTTTTTCGCGATTTCCAACTCATTGACGGTCATTTTGAACGCTAGTCAGTGGGCTGGAGAAGGCGTGCAACAGTCATCAGCAGCAATCAGTCGTAGCAAACAGGAAATTCCCAGATGAAGACCGCACAGGAACTGCGATCCGGCAATGTCGTAATGATCGGCAAGGATCCGATGGTCGTTCTCAAGGCCGACTACAACAAGTCTGGCCGGAACGCCGCCGTCGTCAAAATGAAACTCAAGAACCTGCTGAACAATTCCGGCACCGAGACCGTCTACAAGGCCGACGAGAAATTCGACGTGCTGGTCCTCGACAAGAAGGAAGTCAGCTATTCGTATTTCGCCGATCCGATGTATGTGTTCATGGACGCCGAATATAACCAGTACGAAGTCGAGGCCGAATCGATGGCCGACGCGCTGAACTACCTGGACGACGGCATGACCTGCGAGGTCACCTTCTACGAAGGCCGGGCGATCTCGGTCGAGATGCCCAACAGTGTCGTCCGTGAAGTCGAGTACACCGAACCGGCCGTCAAGGGCGACACCTCGGGCAAGGTCATGAAACCGGCCCGCATCAAGCCCACCGGCTTCGAGATCCCGGTACCCGCCTTCGTCGAGATTGGCGACAAGATCGAGATCGACACCCGCACCGCCGAGTACCGCAATCGCGTCAAGGGTTGAGTTCAAGCCCGGCCGGCGATGTGCCGGCCTTTTTGCGCAGTAGACGCCACAGGGTATCGCGCAGCGACGGCAGCATCACTGGCTTGACCAGGTAGCCGTCGCAACCGGCCAGCGCGCCGCGAACCAGGTCTAGCGGCGCGGATCGGCCGCTCAGGATCACAACCGGAGGCCGACTCGAGCGCGGCCAGCGCTTGATCGAACGCGCAAGCCGGAGACCATCCTCCCCGGGCATCGCCACGTCCACCAGCACCAGATCGAAAGCCTCGCTGCGCAAGGCTTCGCGGGCCGCCGGCGCACTGGCGACAGCCAGGCTGTCCAGTCCGATACGCTGCAACGTCATCGCAAGACTGGATCGGATCGCCGCACTATCATCCACGATCAGCACGCGCGGGCGCTCTTTCTTCGAGACCACTGGGCCGTGCAGCGCCGCACCAGCAGTCCGCTCGAGGGCGGACCGAGCCTGTCCAGGATCGATGCCCGGCACACGGTTTTCATCGACGAACCGATTGAGCGTACCCACCAGGTGCATCGTGAACGCGCTTTTGAGCAAATCGTCGCGACCGCGAAGATCATCGTCACGCCGCCCCACCTTGACGACCGCACCGCTGCGCGGCAAGCGCCCGAGCGTGGATGCAATCAGCGGACCTTCGCGAACCGTCATGTCGATCAGCGCGATCTCGAAATCTCCAAAGCCGCGATGTTCGGCCAGCACGTACTGATAGCGGTTGTGACGCGTATGCCTGAGCACGATCTCGGCGAGGCGCTGAAGGCGATCGGTAAAGCCAAACACCGCTACCCGAAACAACGGTCTAGGATCGATGGCGGCCCGGGCTTGCGCAAGGCTCGATTGACGAATGCCCATGAGGCAGGATTCTACCAATGCACCGCCCTCAAACCGTGCAATACTTTGTCGGAAAAATTGTTTGCTGCCAACGGCTTACAACGCTTTTCTCAGACCTGTTCAAGAATTTCTGAGGCAATCAGCCTGCTTGCTCGGGCGAAAGCTGTGTCCGTCGCGGGTCAAGCCCCGCATTTCGCGCTTCGCGGGATTCCAATACAATCAGTCATGCGTCGCGACCATGTCCGCGACGCGCGCAACGATGTGTCAGCCAGACGATGAGGCTGACTGACGCGTGCGATGCCAAGCGACGGCGGCGCGATGCCGCCGTTTTCGTTTTTCTCGACTGACCCGACCAACAGACTGTCCTGGAATTGCAGCGGAGAATCTGATGAATGCGCCCTCGCCCCTGATGTCCACCTATCTGCAGCAGCCAGTGGTTTTCACCCACGGCGACGGAGTCTGGCTGTTCGATACGCTTGGCAAGCGCTACCTGGACTGCCTGTCGGGCATCGCGGTCAACACCCTCGGACACAACCACCCGAAACTGGTTGCCGCGCTGCGCGAGCAGATCGGTCGGGTCATCCATGTCTCGAACCTGTTCGAGCATCCGTTGCGCGACGAGCTAGCCACGCTACTGATCGAACGCAGTTCGATGACGAATGTCTTCTTTTGCAACTCGGGGCTGGAGGCTAACGAGGCCGCCATCAAGATCGCGCGCAAGTACGGCCATGACCGCGGTATCGACCGGCCCGAGATCATCGTTTACGAAAAGGCGTTTCACGGGCGCTCGCTCGCGACTCTGTCGGCGACTGCGGGCGCGAAGGTGCAAAAGGGTTTCGAGCCGCTGGTCGAGGGCTTCGTGCGCGCGCCACTGAACGATCTGGACGCACTTACCAGGATCGCGGCAGAACGCCCCAATGTGGTTGCGATCTTTATCGAGGCGATCCAGGGAGAGGGCGGCATCAATCCTGCGCAGCAGGAGTACCTGCGGGCAGCCAGGGCACTGTGCGACCAAAAGGGCTGGCTGCTGATGATCGATGAGGTTCAGTGCGGCACCGGTCGCACTGGCAAGTGGTTCGCGCACCAGTGGGCTGGCGTGGTGCCCGACGTGATGCCACTGGCCAAGGGCTTGGGCTCGGGAGTGCCGATCGGCGCAGTCGTCGCGCACGGGGCAGCAGCCAGGACCCTGACTCCGGGCACTCACGGCACCACCTTCGGCGGCAACCCTCTCGCGATGCGAGCAGGCATCACGACGATCCGGGTCATGGAAGAGGACGGTCTGATCGCCAACGCGGCAGAAGTCGGCAAGTACCTGGCCGACGCCTTTGCGCGCGAACTCGGTGCACTAGAGGGCGTTCGCGACATCCGCGGTCGCGGCCTGATGCTGGGCATCGAGCTCGACCGTCCGTGCTCGGAACTGGTCAAGAGCTGTCTGGATGCTGGCGTCGTGCTGAACGTGACCGCCGACACCGTGGTCCGGATGCTCCCTGCGCTGATCTTCGGCAAAGATCACGCCGATCTGCTGGTCGATCGCCTGGTGCCGCTGATCAAGGATCTGTTGTCGCGGCCAAAGTCCGCCTGACCTCTGGAGCCCAGTGATGAGTCAACACATCCGGCATTTTCTGCAGTTGCGTGATCTTTCGCAGCAAGAGATCGCCTACCTGTTCGAGCGCACCCGGGTGATCAAGGATCGATTCAAACGCTACGAGCGCTATCACCCGTTGATCGATCGCACGCTGGTCATGATCTTCGAAAAAGCCAGCACCCGCACCCGGCTGTCGTTCGAGGCAGGCATGCAGCAACTCGGGGGCTCGGCAATCTACATGAACACCCGCGACTCGCAACTCGGACGCGGAGAACCGGTCGAGGACGCCGCTCAGGTGATCTCCCGGATGTGCGACATCGTGATGATTCGCACCTTCGAACAGGACATCATCGAGCGATTCGCGGCCCACTCGCGCGTCCCGGTCATCAACGGACTGACCAACGAGTACCACCCGTGCCAGATCCTGGCCGACATCTTCACCTTCGTCGAGCATCGCGGCGCGATCAAAGGGCGTACGGTCGCCTGGATCGGCGACTCCAACAATGTTTGCAACACCTGGTTGCAGGCCGCAGAGTTGCTCGATTTCAAGGTGCACGTCTCGACGCCGCCGGGATACGAGGTTGAGCCTGAGCGCGCGAATCTCACCGGCACAGGACACTTCGAGCAGTTCGCCGATCCGCATGACGCCTGCCGGGGTGCCGATCTGGTCACGACCGATGTCTGGACCAGTATGGGCTTCGAGGCCGAGGATGCGCAGCGCCGCGAAGCCTTCGAGAACTGGCGTGTCGACGCGGCGATGATGGGGCTGGCGCGCGCCAATGCGCTGTTCATGCACTGTCTGCCCGCCCATCGCGGCGAAGAGGTCGATGCCGATGTAATCGACGGACCGCAGTCGGTTGTCTGGGATGAAGCTGAGAACCGCTTGCATGCGCAAAAGGCACTGCTCGAATTCCTGATGCTCGGGCGAGTCGACTGAATCCTTCCTGGCACACCCAGACCCGAATTCGCCTCCCTCCAATGCAACGCCTCCCTTGCGAGGCGCACTCCTGAACGGAACTGCCGATGATCAACCCGGTCCGTGGCACCCGCGGCATGGCCGCAGCACCGCACGCACTGGCCTCGCAATCCGCCCTGGCGGTCATGCGCGAAGGCGGCAATGCGATCGAAGCGATGATCGCGGCCGCGGCCACGATCGCGGTCGTCTACCCGCACATGAACTCGATCGGTGGTGACGCGTTCTGGCTGATTCGCGTGCCAGGACAACCGGTACGCGGCCTCGACGCCTGCGGCGCCGCGGCCGCACTGGCCAGCCGCGACTGGTATCGCGAACAAAACATCACACAGACGATCCCGTTTCGTGGCGGCGTGGCGGCCAATACTGTGGCCGGCACGATCTCCGGCTGGGACGCCGCCTTGCAGTTCAGCTGTGAACAGGGCGGGCGCTTACCGCTCTCACGACTGCTGGCTGATGCGATCGACTATGCCCGCCGTGGCGCTCCGGTCACGCGCAGCCAGCATCAGAATACGGTCGGCAAGCGCGATGAACTGCAGCATATTCCGGGCTTTGCCGATCTGTTCCTGCCGGCTGGTGAAGCGCCTGCGATCGGTGCGCGCTTTTTGCAACCGGCGCTGGCCGCGACCCTGGAGCGGATGGCCCAAGCCGGACTGGACGACTTTTACCGGGGTGACCTGGCCAGGCTCAATGCCGGAACGCTGGAAAAGCACGGCAGTCCGGTTCGTCTGTCAGATTTGCAGGCGCATCGCGCGCAGTGGCGCGACCCCTTGTCGCTTGCCCATAGCCTGGGTCGTGTGTACAACATGCCTCCGCCCACCCAGGGCGCGGTGTCGCTGATGATTCTGGGCATTCTCGACCGGATGCCGCTTCGCGCGATGGATCCGCTCGGTGCTGACTTCGTGCATGCGGCCGTCGAAGCCACCAAGCAGGCGTTCCGGATTCGCGATCGGCACATCACTGATCCCGCTTACATGAAGGTGGATCCGGCAAGCTTTCTGCAGGCCGATGCGCTCGATGCGATGCGGGCATCGATCGATCCGCAACGCGCCGCCCCCTGGGGGCAGGGCAAAGGCCCGGCAGACACAATCTGGATGGGTACGGTCGACGGCAACGGGATCGCGGTCTCGTTCATCCAGTCTGTCTACCATGAGTTCGGCTCCGGCGTGGTGCTCGATGGCACCGGCGTCACCTGGCAGAACCGGGGCTGCAGTTTCTCCCTGGACCCGGGCGCGCTGAACACCTTGGAGCCGGGACGCAAGCCCTTTCACACGCTGAATCCGGCGATGGCCGAATTATCCGATGGTCGCGTGATGGTCTACGGCAACATGGGCGGGGATGGTCAGCCGCAAAGCCAGAGCGCGGTTTTCTCACGCACCATGCTGTTTGGCATGGATCCGCAAGCCGCGATCAGCGCCCCGCGCTGGCTGCTTGGGCGCACCTGGGGCAGGCCCAGCGATACGCTGAAGCTGGAGTCGCGCTTCCCGGCCCCGGTGATCGACACGCTGCGCGAGCGCGGCCATGACGTCGAAGTGATGGGTGAGTTCGACGAGGCAATGGGCCATGCCCAGGCGATCGTCCGACACCCGAATGGCATCCTCGAAGGAGGCGCCGATCCACGCAGCGACGGCGTGGTTGCCGCGTTCTGACGCCGCCGACCCGCCTGGTCGGCGGACACGCCAAGCGCCCGCCTGTCAGCCCAGGATGCGTCCGTAGAACGGATACTGCGGATCGCTGTAGCCGGGAGTTGACGGATGTCCGGGGGCGACCAGCGAGTCGATCAACGCCTCATCCTCAGCGGTCCACTGATAGTCGACCGCGCCGAAGTAGTCATCCCACTGCTGCGGCGTGCGCGGCCCCGCGATCACCGAACTGATGATGCGGTTGGCCAGCAGCCAGGCGACCGCAAACTGCACTGCGCTCACTCCGCGCTGCTGCGCGTGATCACGCAGCACCTGAGCAATGTCCAGCGATTCGGTGCGCCATTCGGTCTGCATGATGCGCCGCTCGCTACGGGCCGCACGACTGCCCTGCTCCGGGGCCACGCCCTGCTGATACTTGCCGGTCAGCACCCCGCGGGCGATCGGACTGTAGGGTGTGACCCCAATGCCGTAGTGCGCGCAGCTGGGCAATACCTCGACCTCGGGCATCCGGTTGAGCAGGTTGTAATACGGCTGGCACACGACAGGACGCGGCATCCCGATCTGCTCGCAAAGCCGGACCACCTCGGCGATTCGCCAGCCGCGAAAATTGGACAGTCCGAAGTAGCGGATTTTCCCGGAACGGATCAGGTCGTCGAAGGTACGCAACCCCTCCTCCAGGTCTTCTCCTTCGAAGTCGCGGTGCATGTACAGGATGTCGATGTAGTCGGTCTGCAACCTGGCGAGGCTGGCATCGACCTCCCGTACCAGCCACTTGCGCGAGTAATGGCTCTCGTTCGGGCGGTTCGACATCTGGTTGCCCGCCTTGGTGGCTAGCACCCAGTCATCCCGATCACGGGCGATCAGCGGACCGAGCATCCGCTCTGCGGCCCCCTTCGTGTAGACATCGGCGGTATCGACGTAATTGACCCCATGCTCGCGGGCCCGATCGAGCATCGAAGCGGCATCAGCCGCCTCGGTCTGGTCGCCGAACATCATCGTGCCCAGGCAAAGCTCGGATACCTGCAGGTTGGACCTGCCCAATCGGCGATATTTCATGGATGCGCACCCGTGATCATCAGAAGTGCGCAAAAGATAGCAGACGGGCAGACGCGCGCACCACGCGAGCCCCGTGACACTGACGCACGGGGTCCGTCGCGTGGAATGATGATCGTGGCAGCGGCTCGGCTAGTCGCGGTGATCGCGCATGCGCTCGGCCAGACGCTTGCGAGCGCGATGCAGGCGCACCCAGCAGTTCGCCTCGGTGATACCTAGTCGGGCGCAGACCTCGGTGGTCGGAAGCCCTTCGACGACCTGCAACATGAATACCTCGCGCAGCGAATCGGGCAACTGCTCGACCTGCTTGATCAGTTCGTCGTGCATCCGCTGCCTGGCGAGCGCTGCCACCGGATCATGGCGCTGCCCCTCATCGATCGCGGCCGCAGCCTCCAGTGCCCCTGGCTCGGGCATGACAGTCTCGCCGTCGACTTCGGCGCTCGGGCGAACGTAACGGGATTCGCGCCGGAACACGTCCTGAATCTTGTGGTTCAAAATACCGATCAGCCAAGTGCGCAGCGCTGAGCGCCCCTGAAAACTCTGGCGGCTCGACATCGCGGCCACCAGTGCATCCTGAACCGCATCCTCTGCCAGATTTTCGTCGCGAATCTTGCGCCGGGCGAAGCGCAGCATCGCGGTGCGGTGCGAAGCAAGCTCAAAACCGGAGCCGGCGGCGAACGAGCCGAACGACGAAACGGGAAGAGCAACTGCAGACATGTCAAGGGTCCTTTGCGAGTCGGGTTTCCAGATGTGAGCAAGTCTGCCGAACTCACTTTACGCAGCGATCACGCAAAGATCACGAATTGATAACGAATCGCAACGAAATGCTGACGGATGCAAACGGACGCAGCCGCGTTTGCTATGCTCGAGCGCACGATGGAGCGCCAGATTCTCGTTGTCGAAGACCAGAAGGACATCGCGGAATTGATCGCGATGCACCTGCGCGACCTCGGTCACAAGATTGACTGCGTGCATGACGGCGAACAGGCGCTCAAGGCGGCGCATTCCCGGCACTACGACCTGATCGTGCTCGATGTGATGCTGCCCGGCAGGGACGGACTGGACGTGCTGCGCACGCTGCGGATCGACCGGATCGACTCACCGGTGCTGATGCTGACCGCGCGCTCGTCCGAAATCGACCGGGTTCTGGGCCTGGAACTTGGCGCCGACGACTACCTGACCAAGCCTTTTTCGATCCCGGAGTTGCAGGCCCGGGTCAAGGCGATCCTTCGCCGGGTCGAGCGCAAACCGTCAGGCGACCCCAATGAACTGAGCGATGGACGAATCAGCGTCGGCGAGATCGACATCGATACCGCAAGCCGGGAGGTCAGGCTGCGCGGGCGTCCGATCGCGCTGACCGCCAAGGAATTCGAGCTGCTGACCTACTTCGCGCGCAACCCCGGGCGGGCATTCACCCGGATGCAACTGCTCGACGCTGTCTGGGGAACCAGCTTCGAAGGGTACGAGCACAACGTGAACACGCACATCAACCGGCTGCGCGGCAAGATCGAGATCGACCCTGCCAATCCGCGCTACGTGCTGACCGTGCGCGGGGTCGGCTACCGGTTCACGGACGAGAAGTGAGGTCGCTTCGGTTCAAGATCCTGTCGCTGGTCGCGGTATTCGGTTTCGCGATGGCAGTGCTGCTGGCGACGATCCTGTTCGGGTCGGTTCGCGGCTATTACATGGACCTCACGCACGAGAAGACCAGCAGCTTTGCCGAGCGCATTCTCGAGATGCACCCGAACCTGTGGGAGGCCTACCTGGCAAACCCGTCGGTCTTTGGAGAGCGCCTGCGAGAATTCGTGCTCTATTCACCGAACACCGGGCTTTACCTGCTGGATGTCGAAGGTCGAGTCCTGGCTTCGGCCGGTGACAACCGGATCGGTCAGGGAGCCCGGACCATCGACATCGCAACGCTGCTGCAGACGATGGAACTCGCCCCGGACGCACCTCTGATGACCTTCGATCCGGACCACGAGGGCGAGCGCTGCCTGGTGGCCACGCGACCGGTGATGCATCAGGACACACTTGCCGGCTGGTTGTTCGTCGTGGCCCGAGCATCCGACCCGGACAGCGTCGCCCCCGGGCTGCTGCGCAGCTACGCGGTGCGCAGCGCCGTCACGGTCAGCCTGTTCACGCTTGCGATCGGGGTGCTGCTCACGATCAGCATGATCGCGCTTCTGACCAGGCCGCTGACCGCGCTGACCAGGGCTGTGGAAAACATCCGCAAATCCGGTTTCTCGGGAGAACTGGCCGCAGATGCGATCCCGAACATCCGCCGCGATGACGAGATCGGTCGGCTTGGACGCACGTTTCGGGACACCTTCGAGCGCTTGCGCGCCGAAATGCAGCGCGTGCGGCAGACCGACGCACGTCGCCGAGAAATGATCGCCAGCGTGTCTCATGATCTTCGAACGCCACTGACCGCATTGATCGGCCAGCTCGAGACCATTCGGCTCAAGTCGGACGCGCTGAGTCGCGAAGATCAACAGGCCTTGTTCACCCGCGCAGCGCGCAATGCCGAGCAATTGAAAAAGCTGACCGATGCGCTCGCGGAACTCGCCAGGCTCGACAGCCCGGATTTTCGCGCCCACCCGGAACCGACCGCGATCGGCGAACTCGTTGACGATATCGTCCAGCGCTTCGCCACCCAGGCGAATGCCGCAGACGTGGCCTTATCGCTCGATTACCCCGACCGCATGCCACTGGCTTGGGTTGATGCCGGATTGTTCGAGCGAGCCCTTGCCAACCTGCTCGACAATGCGCTGCGGGTCACGCCGACCGGCGGCACGGTGCACGTGAGGCTGCTGGAGCATGGGCGCATGATCCGCCTGGAGGTCAGCGATACCGGTCCGGGCGTCGCGCTCGAGGACCAGGCCCGGGTATTCGATCGTTTCTACCAGGGCAACCGCCAGCGCGACCAGCGTGGCAGCGCCGGACTGGGCCTTGCGATCGTCAAGCGCGTCGCCGAACTGCACGGCGGCCAGGCCGGGCTGCACAGCGAGCCGGGCAAGGGCTCGACCTTCTTCATCGAGCTGCCGCGCCAGCCCTGAGCGCAAGCATTCACGCCGAGTTCCCCATGCCACTGATTACCGTCACCAACGCCCACCTTGCCTTTGGGCATGTCGCCCTGCTCGACGGCGTCGATTTGTCGGTCGACCGTGGCGAGAGAATCGCGCTGATCGGTCGCAATGGCACCGGAAAATCCTCGCTGCTCAAGGCAATCGCCGGCGATCTTGCCTTCGACGAAGGAACGATCGTGTGCGAGACCGGCGCTTCGCTGGCCTATGTCGCGCAAGAGCCGGCGCTCGATCCGCAGGTCAGCATCTTCGACGCGGTCGCGTCCGGGCTGTCAGATGAAGTCGCAACAATCCGCGAGTACGAGCAACTGGCTGGCGCGATCGCACGCGGCGACGAGACTGCCGGCAACCTTGAACGGCTCTCCCAGCTGCAGCAGCGACTCGACGCCAGCGGTGCCTGGGCGCTGACGCACCGGATCGAGGCGGTTCTGAGCCGCTTGTCGCTGGATGCAGACGCAAGGGTCGGTTCTTTGTCCGGAGGCACGCGCAAGCGGGTCGCGCTGGCGCGCGCGCTGGTCACCGAACCAGACTTGCTGCTGCTCGACGAACCCACCAATCACCTGGATATCGAATCCATCGCCTGGCTGGAGGAACTGTTACTCGCCTTTCGCGGCGCCGTGCTGGTCATCACCCACGACCGCCGCTTCCTGGACCGTATCGCCAGCCGGGTGATTGAACTGGACCGCGGCAAGCTTCGCTCGTATCCGGGCAGCTTCTCCGAATACCAGCGCCGCAAGGCCGAGCAACTCGATGCCGAAGCGCTCGAACAGGCTCGCTTCGACAAACTGCTCGCTCAGGAGGAGGTCTGGATCCGCAAGGGAGTCGAGGCACGCCGCACCCGAAACGAAGGACGGGTTCGACGTCTGGAATCGCTGCGGCGTGAGCGTGCGGCCCGTCGCGACAGGCTGGGCAGCGTGCAGCTGGCGCTCGACTCGGGCGAGCGTTCCGGCAAGCTGGTCGCCGAACTGATCGGCGTCAGCAAAGGCTGGGGCGAGCGCGTGGTGGTTCGCGACTTCAGCACGATCGTGCAACGCGGCGACCGGGTCGGACTGATCGGACCGAACGGCGCGGGAAAAACTACGCTGCTGCGGCTGATCCTGGGCGAGATCGAACCCGACAGCGGGCGAGTGCGGCTCGGCACCAACCGCGAAGTCGCCTACTTCGACCAGTTGCGCGCGCAGCTTGACGAGGAGGCGACGCTGACCGAAACGATCAGCCCAGGATCCGACTGGGTCGAAATCGGCGGCCAGCGCATGCACGTGATGAGCTATCTCGGACGCTTCCTGTTCGCCCCGGAGCGTTCCCGCTCGCCGGTGCGCACCCTGTCCGGCGGCGAGCGCAATCGGCTGCTGCTTGCGCGCCTTTTCGCCCGACCCGCCAATCTTCTGGTTCTGGACGAACCGACCAACGACCTGGACATCGAGACGCTCGAGCTTCTAGAAGATCTGCTCGCCGACTACCCCGGAACCGTGCTGCTGGTCAGCCATGACCGGACCTTCCTGGACAATGTCGTCACCCAGACGATTGCGGCCCTGGGCGAAGGAGTCTGGCGCGAATATGCGGGTGGCTACGCCGACTACGAGCTGGCGTGCCAGCGCGAGGCGGCGACAAAGACACAAGCGATCCAGTCGAACCAGCCGCCCAAAGCCGCCAGCAGCGACAAGAGCACCGCCGCACCGGCGGATCCCCACTTGGCACGCGCCCCGCGCACGAAGCTCTCGTACAAGGAGCAACGTGAACTCGACTCTCTTCCGGAGCGCATCGCAGCCCTGGAAAGCGAACAAAAGCAGCTAGGGGCCAACTTGGCCGATCCGCACACCTATCAACAGCCCGGCGCCGACCTGAAGGCGATGAATGAGCGCTTCGGACGGATCGAATCCGAGTTGCTCGAATGCCTGGAGCGCTGGGAAGAGCTTGAAGCGAGAAGACAATGAGCCTCGAATCGATTCGCCCGCGAACTGTGGCTGGACTGTCCATCGTCGCGCTCGACCTGGCCGACGGGGTTCACCGCCAGGCCTTGTTGTCGCTGCTCGATGAATACGCACGCGGCCCGACCGGCCGCGGTTATGGGCTGGATGGCGAGGCGCTGGCGCGCCTGCCGTCGGTGCTGGCAGCCAGAGCGCATTACCATGGTTGGGTTGCGTTCATCGATGGCAAGCCAGCGGGGATCGTCAATTGCTTTGAGGGCGTGTCCACGTTCCGCGCCGAGCCGCTCCTGAACATCCACGACATCGCGGTCGCGGCGAAGTTCAGGCGGCGCGGCGTCGGCGCGGCCTTGCTCGATGCGGTCGAAGCCGGCGCGCGAGCCCTGGGT
>JALRBB010000106.1 GCA_023257915.1 Quisquiliibacterium sp.
GATATGCTCTCGCGCTGGTTCATTAACGACTCTGCGAACACGGGGACGTGGCGACTCAAGGGGCACGCTAGGCGAGCATTTTGGGAGTGGGTGTCGTCATGGGTGTTGATCGACGGTGTAGACATGGAACAGGTCATGCTGCATGCGACCGATGATCCTGCGAAAGGTCGGCAGATAGCGACCTAGCACTGACCACTGGTTCATTCGGCGCAGGGTGCGCGTGACGCCACGCGGCTGTTGCAGCAGCGACATGAACAACTGCCGGTTCTCGGGCTGCGCTCTGAATGAGGCATCGAGCCGCATCCGCGCGTGCCAGATTGCGCGCAGGGTTGCCACCGAGATCCCGGCAAGTTCGGTGTGTCTAGCCAGGCAGATGAATGCCCGCAGGATCGCAGCCGGGTCTCGTTCGAAGATTGTCGGGTCGATCGCGTCCAGCAACCCGTTACGGTCCTGAAACTCCCCGTCGATCGGTTCCGGCGCGATGTCTCGCTGCGAGAACAGTTCAGTTTCGAGGTTTTGCAGCAGGATTGTGCTCATCTGAGTCACCTGCTTGGCCGCCCAGAAGTAGCGTTGCATGACCGCTTCGGAGGCCCTTCTGGCGCTACCGCCGCTCAGGCCGAGAAACTCGGCCGCTTGCGCTTGCAGGTCGAACACCAATCGATCTTCGCGACGTCCTGCCAAAATGTGCAGGCAGGCCCTGATTCGACGGATCATCCGCTCGCTGGCGCGAACCGCGCGCAGTTCTGCGGGCGTGGCCAGTCCACTCTTGGCCAGCTCTGCCCACCGCCAGCCGAGCCCGGCGGCGCGGGCACTCCACATCACCACCTGAAGATCGCGAAGACCGCCAGGGCTTTCCTTGGTGTTGGGTTCAAGGCTGTACGGCGTGTCCTCATACTTGACATGGCGCTGCCGCATCTCCAGCCATTTGGCCCGAAAAAAGGCCTGCGGGTCGATCTGTGCGCGCAGTCGTTCGGTCGTGCTCTTGAACAGCGCGCGGCTGCCGGCAAGCAGTCTTGCCTCCATCGCGCTTGTCTGAATCGTGATGTCGCCGGCCGCTTCGCGCACGCACTCCTGGGCGGTGCGCACGCTGTGACCGATCTGCAATCCAACGTCCCAGCAGGCACCAACAAAGGCCTCAAGCGCTTCTCGCATCGACTCGTCAGGCGCGCGCTCCAGCAAGACCAGCAGATCAACGTCTGAATGCGGGAACATCTCTCCCCGACCATAACCGCCGACGGCGGCTAGCGTGGCGCCGCGGGGAGGCGATGCCATCGTCCAGACGGCGCGCACCGTTGAATCGGTCAGCTGGCTCAGGCCACGCAGCAGGCGGTCCGGATCGGGGCGCGCGCGAAACGCATCGATCAATTTTGCGTGCTGGGCGCGATACCGGGTACGGAGTTCGGCCAGCCGCGCTGGATCGATGGGCGTCATATTGCCTGCGTCCGCTCAGGCGGCTTTCGTGTAGAGCTGTGGTCGTGCCGGCGCGCCAGCGGAGACGGTCAGAACCTCGAAACCAGCCTCGGTCACCAGGACCGTATGCTCCCATTGAGCCGACAAGCTGCGATCCTTCGTCACGATCGTCCATCCGTCTCCGAGTTCCTTGATTTCCCGGCGACCCGCATTGATCATTGGCTCGATTGTGAAAATCATCCCGGGGCGCAGTTTTTCGCCGGTACCGGGGCGGCCGTAGTGCAGGATTTGCGGTTCTTCGTGAAAGCGCCGACCGATGCCGTGCCCGCAAAACTCGCGCACAACCGAAAAACCGTGAGATTCCGCGTGGCGCTGAATCACATGGCCGATATCGCCCAGCGTTGCATCTGGTTTGACCTGTTCGATGCCCAGCCACATGCATTCATAAGTGATCTCACACAGGCGGCGGGCAGCGATTGACGCCTCACCGACGGCAAACATACGGCTGGTGTCGCCATGAAAGCCGTCTGCGATCACGGTAATGTCCAGATTGACGATGTCGCCATTCTTCAGCACCTTTTCCCCGGGGATTCCGTGGCAGACCTGATGGTTCACTGAGGTGCAAATTGACTTCGGGTAGGGCTGATAGCCAGGCGGGGCATAGTTCAAGGGCGCCGGGATCGTCTTTTGCACCTGAACCATGTACTCATGGCATAGCCTGTCGAGCTCGCCGGTGGTCACGCCTGGCTTGACGAAGGGTCCAATGTAGTCGAGCACCTCGGCGGCCAGTCGACCTGCCTTGCGCATCGCCTCGATCTCGCTGCTGTCTTTGATTGTGATTGTCATGCTATGATTATAGGTTAGCTGCCGGTAGCTTTGCCTTGGTGAAGTATTTGCTTAGGTTTGATTACTTGAGTTTGATCACTGAGCAGGCAGACTGAGCAGGCAGCTAAATCGCGCACTTTCGCAGCAAGGGTCTTGCCAAAAACCCCGCCCGTGACTTTGAACCCGCGAGTTTGAACGATCGGATGTTTCGTGAACCGCAGGCTGGTGGACAGCTTGGATGACAGCGGCTCGCGCTTTGGGCTTGAGGCAGGAATTGCGTAGGTGTTAGTCCAAACCCTGATCGGAGTGTATTCATGTCGGTAACGATGCGGCAGATGCTGGAAGCCGGTGTCCATTTTGGGCATCAGACGCGCTTCTGGAACCCCAAGATGGCCCCCTATATCTTCGGCCATCGCAACAAAATTCACATTATCAACCTCGAAAAGACCCTGGATATGTACCAGGGGGCGATGAAGTACGTTCGTCAGCTCTCGGCCAATCGCGGCACGGTGCTTTTCGTGGGCACGAAGCGTCAGGCGCGCGAGATCGTCGCCGAAGAGGCGGCGCGTGCGGGTATGCCTTACGTCGACCAGCGCTGGCTTGGCGGAATGCTGACCAACTTCAAGACCGTCAAAGCCTCAATCAAGCGGCTAAAGGACATGGAAGTCACGCTCGCTGAAGGCGGCCTGGAGCGCATGGCGAAGAAAGAGGCGCTGATGTTTGAGCGCGAGATGACCAAATTGAACATCAGCCTTGGTGGCATCAAGGACATGGGTGGCCTGCCCGATGCCCTGTTTGTCATCGACGTCGGTTATCACAAGATTGCCGTCACCGAGGCGCGCAAGTTGGGCATTCCGGTCATTGCGGTGGTCGATACCAATCACTCGCCGGACGGTGTCACGCACATCATTCCGGGCAACGACGATTCCGGCAAGGCAATCCGTCTGTATGCCCGTGGAGTGGCCGATTCGATCCTCGAGGGACGTGACGCGTCTCTTCAGGAGATCGTCGCTGGCGGTGACGAGGAAGAGTTCGTCGAGGTCGAAGAAGACGAAGAGGTCTGACCTACGGGTCAAGAGTCTTCCGACGCGTCGCCCGGGCGGCGCGTCTCGCCGGTTGACGAGCATCTTCGCCAACCGGCGACGAATTTCTACAGATGGCTTGCGATGCGAGTGCAGGGCTGGCGGATCGCTTGCCGTTCAGGCAGTCCCATGGGCACTCCATTTGACTGCTCGGATCGGCTGCACGCTGGATCGGCTGTCCACACAGTCTCGCAAGTCCGATGTCAAGGTCAAACTTTCCCCGCCGTGCTTGTGTAGCGATCGGCGGTTACAGGAGTGAATGAAAATGGCGGAAATCACCGCAAGCATGGTCAAGGAACTGCGCGAGAAGACCGACGCGCCGATGATGGAGTGCAAGAAGGCGTTGACCGAGGCCGATGGCGACATGGCCAAGGCCGAAGAGATCCTGCGCGTCAAGCTCGGCAGCAAAGCCTCCAAGGCAGCCTCCCGAGTCACGGCCGAAGGCGTTGTTGGAATCCACCTGTCGGCTGACGGCAAGCTGGGCGCGATGGTGGAACTCAACTGTGAAACCGATTTCGTCGCCAAGAATGACGACTTTCTCGCACTGGCGGCGCAACTCTCTGAACTGGTTGCTAACCAGAATCCGGCTGATGTTGCCGCCCTGTCGGCGCTGAAGGTCGACGGCAAGAGTGTCGAGGAAGTGCGTACCGCGCTGGTCGGCAAGATCGGCGAAAACCTGTCGATTCGCCGCTTCGTTCGCATTGACGCGAAAGGCAAGCTGGCCAGTTATGTGCACGGCGGCAGCAAGATTGGCGTGCTGGTCGATCTGGTTGGCGGCGAAGAGGCGCTTGCCAAGGATCTGGCGATGCATATTGCGGCGAGCAAGCCCAAAGCGCTGTCGCGTGACGGCGTGCCGGCTGAGGACGTCGAACGTGAGCGCTCGATTGCAACCCAAAAGGCTGCCGAGTCCGGCAAGCCGGCCGAGATCGTTGCAAAGATGGTCGAGGGTACCGTCCAGAAGTACCTGAAAGAAGTCACGCTGCTCGGTCAGCCGTTCGTCAAGGACGACAAGCTGACGATTGAACAGCTGCTGAAGTCCAAGAATGCTTCGGTGGCGAGCTTCAATCTGTACGTCGTGGGCGAGGGAATCGAGAAGAAAGTGACCGATTTCGCTGCCGAGGTCGCCGCTCAGGCCGCAGCAGCCGGGCGCTGATTCGTAGATAATTCTGCTTGGCGCCTGGTGCGCCTCGCGGAATGCGTCTGGCCGAGTTCGGCCAGGCGCTCCATCTTTAACTGATGTGCGTGGCGCGTCAGTGTCGAATCCACCAAGGGGGCAGCGTGAGTACGAATCCGGTCATCGCATCACATTCGTCAGAAGCGCAGCGTCAGGAAATCGGGCGCGCTGAACCTGCCTATCGCCGGGTGCTCCTGAAGCTCTCCGGTGAAGCCCTGATGGGCGATGACTCCTACGGAATCAATCGCGCGACCATTGAGCACATGGCGAAAGGCATCGCCGAGATCGCAGCGATGGGCGTGGAAATCGCAATCGTCATCGGCGGCGGCAATATCTTCCGTGGGCTTGCGCCGGGGGCTTCAGGCATGGACCGGGCGACAGCCGACTACATGGGCATGCTTGCCACGGTGATGAACTCGCTTGCCTTGCAGGACGCCCTGCGTCAGGTGGGTGTGGTGGCGCGTGTGCAGTCT
>JALRBB010000194.1 GCA_023257915.1 Quisquiliibacterium sp.
CGAGGACCACGGTGGTGCCCGGTCGCGCGAATGACAACACGCAATAAATCGCGGGGCGCCCACCCGCAAACACCGCCACGTTGTCGGGCGTGATCCGCGCATCGTAAAAATGGTTGTAGTAGTCGGCGATCGCCTGCCGCAAGCGCCTCAGGCACCGGACTTTTCACGCGTCTTGATGCCCTTGTCCCACTTTTCGAGCCACCAGGCGTACTGGTGCGGCCAGCTCGTGAAGTCCGGGTCGATCCCGAAGTGATGTGACGCATGCAAGCCCCAGAAGGGGTCGAACAGAAACTGGCGTCCGATTCCGATCAGATCGGCCGCATGGTCTTGCAGCAATTTTTCCGCGTGGTCGGGGTCGCGAATCAGACCGACGCCCTCGGTCATGATGCCCGCCTCGCCGCGAATCCGCGTCGCGAAAGGAACCTGGTATCCCGGTGCGCGATGCAGGTTCGAGTTCGTTGCGCCCTTCGGTGTGTTGCCACCAGATGAACAGTCGATGACGTCGACCCCGCGTGCGCGTAACTCCCGCGCGAGCACGACGCTGTCGTCCATCGTCCAGCCGCCATCGATGCCGTCCTCGGACGAAATCCGCACGAACAGCGGCGTGCCGGCTGGTAAGGCAGCCCTGACCGCCTCGGTCACCTCGAGCGGAAAGCGCATGCGGCCTTGCAGGTCTCCGCCGTATGCGTCCTCGCGAAAGTTCGACAGCGGCGACAGGAACGAGTGCAGTAAATAGCCGTGCGCCATGTGGATCTCGACGATCTCGAATCCCGCCTGCATTGCGCGGCGGGCGGCGGCCGCGAAGTCGTCGCGAGTGCGGGCCAGGTCGGCGGCGTCCATCTGTTTGGGAACCGGCCAGCCGTCGGATAGCGGCACTGCGGACGGGCCCAGCGGCACCCATTGTTTCTCGCCGCGCGCCAGGTCCTGTGCGTTCAGCGGACCATTGCCGAACCAGGGCCGCTGCATGCCGGCCGTGCGTCCGCCATGCCCGATCTGGATTGCCGGGATCGTGTTGTGCGACTTCAGCATGCGCACGATCGGCTCGAACGCGCGCTGCTGCTCGTCGTTCCAAAGGCCCAGACAGCCGTTCGTGATCCGGCCTTCATCGTTGACGCCGGTGGCCTCGATGAACACCGTGCCGGCACCGCCAAGCGCGAACTTGCCGTAATGCACCAGATGAAAGTCGTTGGCCACGCCGTTGACTGCGGAATACTGCGCCATCGGTGGCACGACGATCCGGTTCGGCAGCGTCAGGTCACGCAGCTTGAATGGAGTGAACAGCAGGGGCAGCTTGCTGGCTTGGGACACGGGCGGAACCTTTCTGTTGGTCAATGGCTGACCGGATGCTGCCGCGGGGCCCTGCGTGGCGCAAGACCGTGAGTCGAGGCATTTCTGTCCAGCGGACGTGTTACGCGGCGCGCCAGGGTAATTGCCGGCGCTGCTCCCTGCCTGTCTGCAGGCAGGGCTTTAACGGCGATGCGCGTCGATGACCGGTTTCGCGATGTCAGGGCGGTCGGTGATGATGCCGTCGACGCCCATCTGCAGCATCTGTCGCATCTCCTGGGCATCGTTGACGGTCCAGACGATCACTTTGAGGCCCAGTGCGTGCGCGCGTTCGAGGTCCTTGGCACTGAGGTCCCGGTAGTACGGTGACCACCATTGCCCACCCAGGGCTTTGACCATCGCCGGTACCGATCCGTCATGCTCGTCGACGTCCATGCCGGCGAGCCAGCCGCTGGCGCCAGACCGACCGCGCTCGATGTTGTCCAGCCACGGGCGCTCCGCGGACAGGACACTCAACGGGATGTCCGGCGCTGTCTTGCGCAGGTGGGCGAGCCCGCGCCAGTCGAAGCTCTGAATCCGGCTGCGCTTGCGCATCCCATGTCGATCGAGGCTGCGGACCAGTTCATCGGCAATCCGTTCCGGGGAATGGGTGATGTCGCGTGTATGCGGCGCGGTCTTGATTTCAATGTTCAGGCAGACCTGGGAGTTGGTGCGCAAGTCGGGGAGCGTCAGCACTTCGTCGAGCAGCGGCATTGGGGTTCCGTCCACAGGGCGCTGCTTCGGGTAGCGCTTGGCATATTTCGAGTCCGGATTCATCCTGCCGACGTCGATCGCCTGTAATTGCTCGGCGCTCAGGTTGCGCAGTGGCGTGCGATCGCTGATCCAGGCTCCGTTGCGTCGTGCGAGATCCGGGTTCAGCTCGGGATCATGGGCAACGATCAGGCGACCGTCGCTGGACATGCCGATATCCAGCTCCAGGCAGTCGACCCCCAGTTCCAGGGCCTGCCGGAACGCTGGCAGCGTGTTTTCCGGGGCCAGGCCACGCGCGCCGCGATGTCCATGCAATTCCGCCGCAAGGCCGGTCGTGTGCCAAAAAGCCGCTAATACCAGCACCAGCGCAAGCTGGCCGACTCTGAGAATTCTCATCGTAGAACCTGTCTGTGGAGATGAAGTGGATGGCACGCTTGGCAATGTAACAAATATTCCTTTAATATGTAATCTTTCTTACATTACATTGGCGCAGGCCCGCGTCGCGCAATGTAGCCCATTCACCCGATCCCGCATCACCGTCGTCGATGGAAACCCTGTTTGCCCTGATCGGAAGCGCTGCCCTGTTGCTGTGGGGTGTGCGCATGATCCGAACCGGCGTGACCCGCAGCTACGGGGCCGAACTTCGGTCGGTGCTGAACGCGGTCGGCGAGCGGCGGCTGAGGGCGTTCGCTGGCGGTGCCGTGATCACGATGCTGGTGCAAAGCGGCATGGCGACCGCGCTGCTGATCTCGACCTTTGCGTCACGCGCCGCGATCAGCGGGCCGATCGCAATCGCGACGATCGTCGGCGCCGATGTGGGCAGCGCGCTAGTCGTGCAAGTGTTCTCCCAGCGCGTTCACTGGTTATCGCCGCTGTGCATCGCGATCGGAGTGATCGCATTCCACGCCAGCAGCCGCAGTCGCAGCCGCGGCACCTCGCGCGCAATCCTGGGCGTCGGACTGCTCCTGCTGGCGCTTGAACTGATCGGCAGGGCAGCGGCACCATTGGCGCAGTCGCAGGGCGTTGCGCAGCTGATCGGCTCGGTGCTCTCGGATCCCTGGCTCGCGTTGCTGTGCACCGTGCTTCTGACCGTGTTCCTGCACTCATCGGTAGCGATGGTGCTGATGATTACCGCCTTCGTCGCCAGCGGGCTGATTCCGTCCGGCGCGGGTCTGGTCATGATTCTTGGCGCAAACATCGGCAGCGCGCTTTTGCCGATGCTGTCCTCGTTCAAGGCTCCGGTCAACGTGCGCCGGTTCCTGCTCGCGAACATCATGCTGCGCATCGCGATGACGCTGCTGGTGTTTCCGTTGCTCGATGCCTACCGGCAATGGGCACAGACGTTCGGACTTGAGGACGGAGCGCTGGTCGCCGCCTCCCACCTTGCACTGAATTTGCTGCTCGCGGCGCTTGCACTGCCCTGGGTGGATGCGATTGACCGCTTGATGCAGCGCTTGCTGCCCGATCGCACCGAGCGCGGATCGCTCGAGGTCGACATCTTGCTGGACGAGTCCGCGCTTGGCTCACCCTCGGTGGCGCTGGCTTGCGCCTCGCGTCAGACGCTGAAGATTGCGGAACTGGTGCAAAACATGCTGCGCCAGACGATCGAGGTGCTGCGCACCAACGACCCGGATCTCAAGGACCGTATCGAACTCGAGGATGACGTGGTCGATCGGCAGTACGAGGCGATCAAGCTTTATCTGGCTCGGCTGGCACGCGAGGAGCTCGACCAGGTCGAAAGCAGCCGCAGCATCGAGATTCTGTCGTTCACCACTAACCTGGAACACATCGGCGACATCATCGACAAGAACCTGATGGAGCTGGCCGCGAAGAAAATCCGCGAACAGGCCTCGTTCTCCGATGCAGGTATGCGGGAGTTGGAGGAATTCCATGGCTGCATCGCCGCCAACATGGAACTCGCGCTCAACGTCTTTGTCTCAGGCGATCTCGAGATGGCGCGACGTCTATTGCTCCAAAAGGCAGTGATTCGCGATCTGGAGCGCCGGTCGATCGAGCATCACATGGAGCGGATCGCAGCCGGAAGCTCGGCATCGCTCGATACCAGCTCGCTGCACCTGGACGTTTTGCGTGATCTCAAGCGGATCAACAGTCATCTGACCGGGGTTGCTTACCCGATCCTGGAGCGGGCCGGAGAACTGTCGGCCACACGATTGCGGACAGAAACGAAATGAGGCGCAGCAGGAGCGATTCGCGCCCGCAAGAGGCGGGCGGATCGCGGATCAAGGCAAGGGCTAACTGATGGGATCAACGAACAAGGAATTTGACCTGCTGGTCATCGGTGGTGGGATCAACGGTGCCGGCATTGCGGCGGACGCCGCCGGACGAGGGCTGCGCGTCGCTCTGTGCGAAAAACAGGATCTCGCTGGTGCGACCTCGTCGGCCAGCTCGAAGCTGATTCACGGTGGTCTGCGATACCTGGAGCACTATGATTTCGGACTGGTTCGCAAGGCTCTGGCCGAGCGCGAAGTGCTTCTGCGCAACGCCCCGCACATCGTCTGGCCACTGCGTTTCGTTTTGCCGCATTCTCCGGATCTGCGTCCGCGCTGGATGATTCGCGCTGGCCTGTTCCTTTACGACCATCTTGCCAGTCGCCGTGTGCTCGGCGGATCTGGTGCGCTAAAGCTCGATGCGCTTGGTGATTCAAGTCTGTTCAATCCGCAGTTCAGGCATGGCTTTACCTACTGGGATTGCTGGGTCGATGACTCACGCCTTGTGGTGCTGAACGCGATGGCGGCCGCAAGGCGCGGCGCGACGATCCTGACCCGCACCCGGGTTGAGGAGTTGCGCCCGGCCGATGGTCGCTGGCGCGCATCGCTGATCGATGAGCATGACTCGACGCGCTGGGACATCACCGCCCGGTTCGTGGTCAACGCGGCTGGTCCCTGGGCGGCCGACGTGCTGTCCGGGATCGGCGCCGAAGCGTCCAGCGGAGCGCAAGAAGGTCCGCGCTTAAGGCTGGTCAAGGGTAGCCATATCGTCGTGCCTAGGGTGCATGAACTGAGCGATGCGCTGATCCTGCAAAACGACGATGGCCGGATCGTGTTCGTGTTGCCCTACGAAGGGCAGTTCTCGCTGATCGGCACGACCGACGTACCGTTTGACAGCGATCCTGGCGCGGTGGTTGCCAGTGAGGACGAGATCGACTACATGCTCAAGGCGGTTGGTCGCTATCTGCGCAAGCCACCAAAGCGCGAAGACGTCGTGCATGCGTTTTCAGGGGTCAGGCCGCTGTACGAGGAAGATGCGGGAAAGTCAGCCAGCACGGCCTCGCGCGACTATCTGATTCACACGAGCCATTTTGATGGCGCCACACCGGTGATCTCGGTGCTGGGCGGCAAGATCACCACTTATCGGCAGCTGGCGCAGTCGGTGATGCAGGAACTTGAACGCTACTGTCCGGGGCTTGCCGGCGCGTGGACCGCCGATGTTCCCTTGCCGGGCGGAGAGATGCCCGGCGCAGATTTTGACGCGTTCGTCGAGCAACTTGCCGGCAGCAGACCGGCCTTGCCCCGCGAGTTTCTCGCTGCGCTTGCCCGCAGGCACGGCAGTCTCTGTGATGAGGTGCTGGGGTCCTGTCGTGAAGTGGCGCAACTGGGCCGGCATTTCGGCGCCGGCCTGTATGAGCAGGAGGTGCGCTACTTTCTGCGTGCGGAATGGGCACGCACCGCGCAAGACGTGCTCTGGCGGCGCTCGAAGTTCGGACTTCATCTGGATCCGCAGCAGCGGCAGGCAGTGGCGGATTTCATCGACGAATTAGGAGGGTGTGCATGACGCCAATCTTCAGCGCACCGGCAGCCACATGGAAGAACAAGCGTTTCGTGCTGCTCGACATCGACGACACGCTGACCACTGATGGCAGGCTGGCAGCCGACAGCTATCGGGCACTTGAGGCGCTGCATCAGCGCGGTTTCATCGTCATTCCTGTTACCGGCCGGCCCGCCGGATGGTGCGACATGATCGCGAGGTTCTGGCCGGTGCACGCGGTCGTCGGTGAAAACGGGGCATTCTATTTTTCTTACGATCACGATCAGCGCAAGATGCATCGCCGCCATGCGTCCAGCCAGGCAGAGCGCAGCGCCAATCGCAAACGTCTGGATGTGCTGGCAGCAGCGATCCTTGCCGCAGTCCCGGGCGCTGCGATTGCCAGTGATCAGGCCTATCGAGAGGTCGACCTGGCGATCGATTTTTGCGAGGACGTCGCTCCGCTGCCGCCCAGTTCGGTCGATCGGATCGTGGCGCTTTTCGAGGCCGCTGGTGCGATCGCCAAGGTCAGCTCGATCCATGTCAATGGCTGGTTCGGCAGTCATGACAAGCTGAGCATGACGCGTCACCTGCTGGCCGATCTGTTCGGCTGCGATGCTGAGGCGGCGCGCGAACAGGTGGTCTTCGTCGGAGATTCTCCGAACGATGCGCCGATGTTCGGTTATTTCACCGATGCGGTCGGTGTGGCCAATGTCGAACAGATGCGCGATCGCTGCGAATTTCTGCCGCGCTGGATCACAACCGGCAGAAGCGGAGAGGGGTTCGTCGAACTGGCTGGCGTCTTGCTCGATTCCCGGGCCTGAGCGCGCGGGTCTTCGCACGCGGGCTCGCGCCCGCATCGCTCAGGTCATTCAGGCGCGATGACCAGCTCGACCTCGTGTGCCCGCAGGATGCTGCGAATGATCTCTGGCGGTGGCGCGTCGGTGAACATCGCATCGACGTCGCGCAACGTGCCCGTGCGTGCCATGGCTGTGCTGTCGAACTTGCTGTGATCCAGCGCGATGAACTTGCGCTTGGAGATGCGCATTGCGGTGGCTGACACCCCGATGTCGCGGAAATCGTAATCGAGCAGGTCGCCATCCGGACTCACACCGCCGATGCCGAACACGCCAAACCCGACACGGAATCGCTCCAGAAATTCTCGAGTCGCCTCACCAGTGGTCGCCTGGTCGTTGTGACGCAGCACCCCGCCGGCAAGAATCACCTGGAATTCCGATCGTCGGCTCAGGATCGTGGCAACCGACAGATGGTTGGTCAGCACCGTCAGATGACGATGATTCAAAAGTGCCTCGGCGAACGCTTCCATCGTCGTGCCGATGTCGATGAACAGCGTGGCACCGTCCGGAATGCGCTGCGCAATTGCCTTGCCAATCCGCTGCTTTTCCCGCGCAAAGCTGCGGCGCCGACTCTCATACCCGGTATCGCCCGGTCCGACCGGAAGGCCGGCTCCGCCGTGCACCCGCGTGGCCAGTCCCTGTTCGGCGAGAGCCATCAGATCGCGCCGTACGGTCTGCTCCGAGATTCTGAGCACGCCCGCCAGTTTCGAGATCGACACGAAACCGCGCTCTGCGATTAAGTTCAGGATCAGTCGGTGGCGTTCGTTGACGTCGAGCTTCATCGGTGAGATTCGGGTTCGGCAAGGCCTTTGCGCGGCCCGCCTTGGGAGGGGCTGCTCCGGATTATCCGGTACGCGGTCAACGGTCTCCAAGTGCCGGATGCTTTGAGCCGCCCACGCCTCGGGGCGCGAGCGCAGCGCTTGGCCTCTCAGCCGTCCTGATTCTGAAGCTTCAGGATTCGGTCGATCCGGTCCTGCACAGTCGCGTCACTGCCGCCTTTCCACTCCAGCACTTGCAGCACGACGCCGTTTGCATCGCGCGGGCGCAGCACAACCTCGCTGCGATTCGTGAACTCATCGCGCAGCGGGATTGTGTAGCCCTTGGTCTGCACCTCGTCGATGAACTCGGCGAGATTGTCGACCTCCAGGCCCATGTGGTGCAGGCCTTCGCCATGCTTGTCGATGTGCTTATTGATGAATCCGTCCGGCTCCAGAGACTGCACCAGCGACAGCACGTTTTCACCGATCTGCATGTAGGCCACCTTGACCATGCCGGCCTTCTCGCGCAGCACCTCGGTGCGGATGTGCACCGCGTTCAGAAGGCGGGAATATTGTTCGCGCGCCGCGTCCGCGTCGCGTACTGCGATCGCGACATGATCAATCCGTTTGATGCTTGCCATCAAAACTCTCCGGGGTGAGTTGAAACGGTTCTTTCCGGAACTTGTCTTTAGTGCCGGCGCGTACCGACGTAGATGCCAGCCGCGATGATGATCGCTGCGCCGATCCAGGTATAGCTGTCGGGGACCTCACCGAACATCAAGTAGCCAACCAGCACCGAGCCGACCATCTGCCAGTACTGGAACGGCGACAGGAAGTTCGCTGGTGCGTAGGTCATCGCGCGCGCCAGGCAATAGTGCCCCAGACCGCCGAGAATTCCCAGACTGCCGAGCATTGCGATGTCGACAACCGAGTCCGGGGTCTTCCATGCGAACGGCACGACCATGCTCATCAGCACGGATCCGACCAGCGCCGAGTAGACAACCGAGGTTTCCGGCGCATCACTGCCCGCCACCCGTCGGGTCAGGATCTGGTAGAGCGCGTAGCACGATGCGCTGCCGACGATCAGCAAAGAAGCCCACTGGAAGACGTCGGCGCCTGGACGAATCACGATCAGTACGCCGGCCAGGCCAGCGAGCACCGCTGCGATCTGCGATGCGCGGACCTTCTCGCCGAGAATCGGCCCTGACAGGATGACCACGATCAGCGGCGCAGTGAACGAGATCGATGCGGCCTGCGCGATCGGCACGAACTTGATCGCAGAAAAAAACAGGAAGGTCGAGGTGATCACCATGCACGAGCGCAGGAACTGCACGCCTGGACGACGTGTCCGCAGGATGCGCCATCCGGATTTCGGCACGAACAGCGCGAGCACGAAGATCAGATGGCTGACCGTGCGCGCCCAGACCACCTGTTCGGACGTGTAGCTCTGACTCATCAGCTTGGCCAGGCCGTTCATCACCGGGAAGAAACTGGATGCCAGACACATGAACAGAATGCCAACCAAAGGCTTGTTAACGGTGGCGGGGGGCTGTGTCTGGGCGGTATCGGTCATTGCAACACGGAGGGTGGGTGGCCGAGTCATTATGCCCCCGGTGCCACACGAAAAACCCCGGCCATTTGACTGCGTTCCCGGCAGATGCAAAATCCCGGCACGCGGCTGTGCCGGCATCGACGCCGGCAAGGGCCTGTTTTGTCAATCCGTTCCCGGAGGTTCAATGTCTACCCAGTCCCTGTTCGAGCCGCTGCAACTCGGCCCCTATCGTCTGGCGCATCGTGTGGTGATGGCGCCGCTCACCCGGATGCGGGTAACCGTGCCGGGTAATGTTCCGAACGCGTTGAATGCGCAGTACTACGGGCAGCGGGCGACACCGGGTGGACTGATCATCGCCGAGGCATCCCAGGTGCTGCCCAGCGGTCAGGGCGCGCCGGCGACCCCAGGCATTCATTC
>JALRBB010000228.1 GCA_023257915.1 Quisquiliibacterium sp.
GGTCGCTTGGCTCGCCGATTGTTCTGGCCACCACGTTCAGTGTGATCCGACCGGTACCCGGCGCGGTGCCGCCGCCGATGATCGCATCGCGGGCGTTGACGACCAGGTTCAGCACCGCGGTGTCCAGTCCACCCACGTCGACCTGTACCGCGATTTCACCCTCGCCGATCGCGTCGACGATCTCGATGGCCTTGCCGACGCTGGTGTGCATCAACGGAAGCATCTCGCGCAAGTGACTCACCAGGTCGACCCGAACCGGGGTGAGCGATTGTCGGCGTGCGACTGCCAGGAGCGCACGCGTCAGATTCGCGCCGCGCAATGCGGCGCCAAGGGCGACATCGACGCGTTTCTTGAGCTTGTCGCTGATGTCGGCCGCGCCGAGCAGATCAAGGTTGCCGACAATCACGCCGAGCAGATTGTTGAAGTCGTGCGCAAGGCCTCCGGTCAGCTGACCGATCGCCTCCATTTTCTGCGCCTGCGCGAAGTTTTCCTCGACTTTCTTGCGCTCAGTCACATCGACACCGGTGACCAGCACCGCCGGCACATCACCGAAGACGAACGGATTCATCGCAACGCTGAGCCAGCGAGCCTCGCCGGGTTTGCCCCGTACCCGGATCTCGAGCGGAAGCTCGTCGCGATCCTCGATCGCCGCGAAGGTCTCGCGATACCGCTGCATGTACAGCTTGAGGAACTCTGGCGCGATCAGGTCTGCGACCGGGGTCTTCATCAGTTCATCGCGCGAGGCTCCCAGGATCGTGCAGGCCGTCTGGTTGATCCCGACGATCTGCGAGCCCTGCTGGATCAGGATCGCGGCCGACGTGGAATCGAACAGCCTGCGATAGCGCTGCTCGCTGGACTTGAGCGACTCTTCGGCTTTCTTGCGCTCGGTGATGTCCTCGATGAATCCGAGCAAGCGCCAGCCTTCGGGAGTCTGGTAGCTGACCAGGCGTACGCTGACCGGGAACTCCGAGCCGCTTCTGTGCATCGCGACTTGTTCCATTTCCCGTCGCAGCAGATGTCGATCGCGTGACTCCAGGTAGCGGCGCATGCCATTGCGATGCCGCTCGCGATGTACCCGTGGCACGATGAGTTCGCCGAGCTCTCGCCCAATCACTTCGTCGCGCGTGTAACCGAACATCGCTTCGCTGGCGCCAGACCACTCAACGATCGATCCGAGTTCATCGACCATGACAAAGGCTTCGGGCATCGCCGCGATCGCATCCTGAAACTTGCGCTCGTAGCCGGCCGCTTCGAGTCGCGCCTCGCGGTTTTCACGCTTGAGGTCGGTAATCTCGGTGCGGATGCTGACGGTCATTCCGTTGGCAATCTTGCGCTCGGTGATCCGCACCCAGCGGTCGTCGACCAGTGCCTCCTCGAAATCGCCCTGCGCCTGATGAAATCTTGCGATCCGTCTGGCGATCCACGGCTCCAGGTCGCCCTTGGCATGGGGAAACTGCCCATCGGCGAAGGCCTTCCTGACAAGTTCCTCAAAGCTTGCGCCCGGTATCAGGTGTGGCGCCGCCTTCGAGTACAACTCGCGGAACCGCTTGTTTGCGATCACTAGGCGATCGTTTGCGTCATAGATCACCAGGCCCTCGGGGATCGCGTCGATTGCGCTGCGCAAGGTCTCTTCCGCGATGCGGGCCTGTTGTTCGGCTTGCGCATGTGCAGCCGTCTTTTCCTCGACGCGAACATGCAGCTTGGCGCGCTCCTCGTCGAGTGCCGTATTGGCCTGGAATTGAAGGCGGGTGCGGAACATCACGGTGCCCGCGGCAAACAGTCCGGTGGCGAGCAGCGCCCAGGCAAATCCGGTCACCGGCGGGGTCAGCGCGTGATCCGAGGGGCGGGCAAGGATTCCCCAGCGCTGACCGTCAAAGTCAACATGACTGATGACATGAAAGCCCTGCTGCCACTCCGGTTCTCCTGGGGTGCGATCACCGAGCGAGCCGGCGATCAATGGCGCATCGCGCAGCGGGCCATGGTCGCGCGAATCCCGGAAAGTGGCGTCAGGATCGACCGCGAAAATCGCAATCTCGTGCCCCTCGAAGCGGCGATCCTGGATGATCTTCTCGAGCATGCCCTGGGGGCGAATCAGCACCATCGCATGGCCGATCAAGGCAGTTCGGCGCTGCTCCAGGGTGCCGGTCTCGACATCCTGCCGGTAGACCGGACGAATCACCGCAACGCTCCAGCCGGCGCTGTTCAATTGTCGGCTGGGCCCTGACAGCGCCTGGCGGCCGGTATCGCGCGCCCGGGCGAGCGCGTCGCCCAGCTGCGTGTCGGAGGCGAGGTCGAAGCCGGTCGTCAGCGAGATTTCCTCGCGCGGTTCGATCAGATGCAAGGGGAAATATTCGGCACGTTGCGCCGCGGGCACCATCGCGCCGTCCTTGCCCTGGTCACGAATCATGTAGTCGAGGACACCTTCGGCCCGAGCCTCGATCTCCCATTGCGGTCGTTGCCCCTGTGCAACCCTCGGGGCGAACGCGATCGCCTGTGCGATGCGCTCCTGACGTCCGAGCACTTGCCCGGCGAAGGCCGCGAACTCGCTGCGCGAGACATATTCGCTGGACAAGACGAGCGCTGCCACCGCGTCGGCACGCCGGGTTTGTTCATCGACCAGGTCAGTGAGCCGCGCCGAAAGCTCCCCGATCTGCTCCTGCTTCTGGGCGACCCACAGTCGGTGCTGATGCAGCGTTTCGATCGACCAGCCGACGATTCCCGCGCCGACTGCGCCGAGCGCGAGTACGACATAGGCCGATCCGAGCTCATGACGTCGACTCAGGCTGTAGCGGAACAGCAGCAGGGCTCCCGGCGCGACCAGCAGCAGCCCGCACAGGTTGCCAAACCACCAGACCAACCAGGTCGTGGTCAGGTTCACTGGCTCGACGTAAGCGCCTAGGAACAGGCTTGCAACCGTGATCGTCGGGCCGACCAGCGAGGCGGGCAGCAGCACTCCGAATGCCAGCAGCAGCGGCTTGACCGGATCCTGGCGGCGGGCTTGATGCCTCGCCGGATCATCGCTCAGACGCTTACTCAAGCCATCCGGCCGGCCAGCCGGCGTGGCTCGGGTTCTGCGTTCAAGCACATACCGCTTGAGCATCCAGGCGCCGACGCATGCTTGCATGAGGGCGCCAGTGGCGAACGCAGCACTGGTCATGGCATCGGTTGTTGTGTCGCTGTTCAGTTGCGCGAACAGCGACACGAATGCCCCGATCCAGACCCCAAACACTCCGGGAGCGCCAACCGCGACGACCGCGGCCAGCGCGACGCCGGAGGCAAGCCAGATCGGGGTCGAGATGCCCTGCTCGATCGTGAACAGGAAACTAAACCTGGCCAGTGCAATGTAGACGGCGGCAACGGCGATCGCGCGCAGCGCCGCCGAGATCGGAGGTGAGCGAAACATTAATCCGCGTGATTAATCCGAGTGGACTTTGGGCATCGATTCATCATACCCGCGCATGCGTGGGCCCTGGCAAGCTGTTGCGAGGATGTGCGGTGCGCGTACGCCACCGAACTTTCGGCGTTTTTCCATCTGTAACAGACGCAAGCGCGGGTAATTCCGGTGGTGCCGACGGCCCAGTCGGTGGATGATGAATTTGTCACACAAGGAGCTGAGCATGAAAACGACCAGATTCATTC
>JALRBB010000233.1 GCA_023257915.1 Quisquiliibacterium sp.
ATCGCGACGCCGCTGCGGCGAGCCCATCACGTACAAAAAAATGGCCAACGGAAACACACCAGTGCCAATGAAGGTCAGCACCCCTCGCAACACCGATGGTTGTGCGATCGAAACCATGAGCACCACATAAAGCCAGGCGACGGCGACGATATACATGGATTGAGCAAGCCCTGTGTAAGCGGGGAAGGGTAGAAGTTGACACAGTTTGTGTGCGGTGCACAATCGATCGCGAAGCGCCGCGTTTCAGGATTTTGGAGTTTTCAGATGGCGACCGACAAGTCGAGCAAGACGACGGGCAGCAAGGCCCAGGCGAAAAAGACCCCGGCGACTTCCCGAAAAGGTGCCAAACCGGCAGCGGTCGGCGCCAAGACCCAGGACGCCAAGCGCGCTTCGACTGCCTCGTCATCGCCGAAGGCGGCAGCTTCGGCCAGACGTGCTGGTGGCGCCAAAAAGCCGGCATCGCCTGGACGTGGTGCTGCGAAGTCGACAAAACCCGCGCGTGCGGCCGGCGCGACCGATGGCTCGTTGCCAGGCGTCGATCCAACCCAGGCGGCGAATGCCTTCAGCGAGCAGGCTCAGCAGGCTGCGGCATCGTTCGCTCGCATGTTTGCGAGCGCCGGCGCAGCAAGCATTGCGCCCGAGCGCCTTGCCGAGTTGCAGCAGGAATACCTCGAGCGCTGGCAGCAGATGCTCGCCAGCGCCACCGAGCATTCCGCTCCGGGACTGAAGGATCGTCGCTTTGCGCACGAAGCCTGGCACGACAACGGGGTGTTTACCTGGACGGCTGCGTTGTACCTGTTGAACGCCGAGTTCATGCAAAAGCTGGCCGATTCGGTGCAAGGCGAGCGTGATCTGCGCGATCGGCTGCGTTTCGCGACGCAGCAGTGGGTGGACATGTTGTCGCCTGCCAATTTCCTGGCTACCAATCCGGAGGTTCAGGCAAAAGTGGTCGAGTCCCGGGGAGAGAGCTTGCGGGTCGGCCTCGAGAATCTATTTGACGATCTGCAAAAGGGGCGGATCAAGCAAACTGACGAGCAGGCCTTCGAGATCGGTCGGAATGTCGCGACATCTCCCGGCTCCGTGGTGTACCGCAACGAGCTCATCGAGATCATTCAGTACGCGCCGTCCACGCCGAAAGTGGGTTCGCGTCCGCTGCTGTTGGTTCCGCCCTGTATCAACAAGTTTTACATCATGGACCTGCAGCCCGAGGGTTCATTCGTCGGGCACGCGGTGGCGCATGGTCATACGGTTTTTCTGGTGTCCTGGCGCAATACCGGGCCGGAGCTCGGCCATCTCACCTGGGATGACTACCTTGAGCTGGGCCCGATCAAGGCGATCGAGGTGGTGCGCGAGATCAGCGGTTCATCGACTATCAACGCGCTCGGCTTTTGCGTCGGCGGCACGATCCTGGCTACTGCGGCTGCAGCGCTTGCGGCGCGAGGCGAACGTCCGCTTGAGTCGCTCACCTTGATGACCACGCTGCTCGACTTCGCCGAGCCCGGCATGATCGGTGTGTTTGTCGACGAGCCTGCGGTGCAATTGCGTGAGCAGACGATTGGCCAAGGAGGGTTGCTCAAGGGCAAGGAGCTGGCGACAACCTTTTCGTTCCTGCGCCCGAACGACCTGGTGTGGAACTACTACGTCAACAATTACCTGAAGGGCGAGCAGCCGGTTGCATTCGACCTGTTGTACTGGAATTCCGACAGCACGAACCTGCCTGGCCCGATGTACGCCTGGTATCTGCGACACCTGTACCTGCTCAACGAACTCAAGATTCCCGACCGGCTCGTGTGCGCCGGGCAGCCGATCGATCTGCGTCGCATCAATGTGCCGACCTACGTGTTTGGCGCCAAGGAAGATCACATCGTGCTGTGGAATGCCGCCTACGATGGCGCTCGCTTGCTGGAGGGTCCGGTACGCTTCGTGCTGGGGGCCAGTGGCCATATTGCCGGCGCGATCAACCCCGCGACCAAGAACAAGCGAAGCTATTGGACTGGGCCAATTCCCGGCGTTGATGCGCAGACCTGGCTGGAGCAGGCCCGTGAGCATCCAGGCAGCTGGTGGAACGACTGGACAAACTGGCTTGCAGCGCATCGTGGCGACATGATTCTGGCACCGAGCGAGCAAGGCTCTCGCCGCCATCCGCCGCTGGAGGCGGCACCAGGCAGCTACGTGAAGGTCAGGGCCGACTGAAGACGGCCTTAGTCAACGCCGAAGTCCTACGCCAGCGCAGACCGATCCGGGTGCGCTGGCCCTGGTCGTTCAAAGATCGAAGCAAGCGAATGAAACAAGGAGAAGAGAAATGACGAAAAAATTGGCTTACGTAACTGGCGGGATGGGCGGAATTGGCACCTCGATCTGTCGTCGCTTTCATGACATGGGTTATACGGTGATCGCCGGATGCGGTCCCACGCGCGACTACGCGAAGTGGCTGGCCGAACAGAAGGCCGAGGGCTATAGCTTTCATGCTTCAGTCGGCAATGTGTCGGACTGGGACTCGACCAAGGCGGCCTTTGACCAGGTCAAGGCCGAGTTTGGCAATCCGGACATCCTGGTTAACAACGCCGGCATCACCCGGGATGGTGTCTTTCGCAAGATGTCCCTCGACGACTGGCGTGCGGTTATCGACACCAATCTGAACTCGCTGTTTAACGTGACCAAGCAGGTCATCGACGGCATGATGGACAAAGGCTGGGGCCGAATCATCAATATCTCCTCGGTCAATGGTGCCAAGGGACAGTTTGGGCAGACCAATTATTCGGCGGCCAAGGCCGGGATGCATGGCTTTTCAATGGCCCTGGCCCAGGAAGTGGCGAGCAAGGGGGTCACCGTCAACACCGTCTCTCCCGGCTACATTGCCACCGACATGGTGATGGCAGTGCGTGAGGATGTTCGCGAAAAGATTATTCAGACCATTCCGGTCAAACGCCTCGGCAAGGCCGAAGAGATCGGCTCGATCGTCGGCTGGTTGTCTACCGACGACGGTGGCTTCACCACCGGCGCGGAGTTTGCCTGCAACGGCGGCCTGCACATGGGCTGATCGGGCCGCGACCGGCGCTATCACGCCGGTCGCGCCTCGCGATGCAGAATCGGCGGTGCCGTTCCGCAAAGCCGCGTTTGGATGGAATCCGGTACGATTCGAGGCTTAGGAGTTTTTGGCATGACAGAGCCGATGCGTCTCATCAAGAAATATCCGAACCGCCGTCTGTACGACACACAGACGAGCGCGTACATCACGCTGGCCGATGTCAAGCAGCTGGTGCTCGATAATGAGCAGTTCAGGGTGGTCGATGCGAAGTCCACCGAGGATCTGACCCGCAGCATCTTGCTGCAGATCATCCTGGAGGAGGAGGCCGGCGGCACGCCGCTGTTCTCGTCGCAGATGCTTGAGCAGATCATCCGTTTCTATGGGCACGCCATGCAGGGCATGATGGGTTCGTACCTGGAAAAGACGATGCAGGCATTCGTCGAAATCCAGGCCAAGATGCAGGATCAGTCCAAGGCGTTCTACGACAGTAAAGGCCTGCCGAGTCCGGAGCTTTGGGCGCAGTTCATGGCGGTTCAGACACCGATGATCCAGACCATGATGGGGAACTACATCGAACAGAGCAAAAATCTGTTCGTGCAGATGCAGGACCAGATGCAGCAGCAGGCACGCACGATGTTCCAGACTTTTCCGTTCCCCGGTGGTCAGCAGGGTGACAAAAAGTAGCTCTGCCGCGATCGCGGCTCGTAAAGCTCGAAAGGCCTCAGCGCAACCCAAGGTTGGGTTCGTTTCGCTAGGCTGCCCGAAGGCGCTGGTCGACAGCGAACTGATCGTCACGCAGTTGCGGGCCGAGGGATACCAGATTTCGCAGAGCTACCAGGACTCCGATCTGGTGGTCGTGGATTATGCGCACACACCTGATGCATTACAGCAGGCGCTAAAGGCGTTGCAGGAACATACGATTGGCAAGCTTCACTGTGTGTTCGGTTGTGGTGGTGATCGCGACCGTTCCAAACGAC
>JALRBB010000276.1 GCA_023257915.1 Quisquiliibacterium sp.
TCGACATGCGGCTGCATGCGCAGTACCGACCCGGCGGCGACCTCACCGTCCAGCAACTGCTCGACGAGATCCGGGCCGAAGTTGCGGTGCTGACCCCGCCGTCGTTCAACCGGTTCCAGAACAGCTTTTCGCATATTTTTGCGGGCGGCTATGCGGCGGGCTATTACAGCTACAAGTGGGCCGAGGTCCTGTCGGCCGATGCCTATGCAGCCTTCGAGGAAGCCAGCCAAGCACCCGAGGCGGCAAGCCGCCTGACCGAAACCGGACGCCGTTTTCTCGACGAGATTTTGTCGGTCGGTGGCAGTCGGCCTGCCATTGAATCCTTCCGCGCATTTCGCGGTCGAGACCCGAGCATCGATGCGCTGCTTCGACATAGCGGCATGGTCGAAACTGCGCACTGAACGTCCACCGCTGATCGCGGCATCGCCCTAAGCGGGCCCGGGCAGGCCGGTCACTACCCGGCACCGCCTGCAGCCCGGACCAGCGCTGATCCGCGCGGGTACAATCTGCGCAGATCGGCGCTGGGCAGGGCTTTCGCAACTGCCCGGAATCGATGCCGCATCGAGGCGAAAAGTCCTCTGCCCTTCCTCGATCGATCCTATGCCTGGTGACCAGTGGAAATGACCCGATGATCAGACTTCTAACGTGGTTTGCGATTGCGACCAGCATGGTTTTGTCGGCCTGCGGCACCGCAGACGCCCCGAGCGAACCGCCCGCCAACGTGAGCGTCGCCGCGGGCGATGGTGCTGCCCATCTGAACTGGACCGCGCAAGACGGTCACGGATACTGGGTCTTCTACGCGCCGGGGACGACGCTGGACTACGCCACCCGCGTCAGCCAGCCCGGGTACCGATCAAAATATTTCACGTCGCTGCCGGCAACAGTCACCGGACTGACCAACGGCACTTCCTATGCGTTCCTGGTGGCTGCAGAAAAGGATGGCTCGCCGGCCGGGCCCAGCAGCCCGTCGATGACGGTCACGCCCCGCTCTGCCGGAGCCGAGTGGAACGCCGCGACGGCCTTGCCGGTCGCCGCCATGAACGGGGTCGCCTACAGCAGTTCGCTGAAACTGTTCGTCGCCGTCGGAAGTGCCGGGGCTGTTTACTCAAGCACCGATGCGAAATCCTGGACTGCGCGCACCTCCGCGACTGGTAGCGACTTGTACGCAGTCAGCTTCTCGAGCGGACGCTTTATCGCAGTCGGAGCCGATGGCGCCGTGATCCGCAGCAGCAATGGCATCGACTGGACCGCCCCGACCCGCCCCACCGGAGTGACCCTGCGCGGAATCACCGACTACAACGGCACCGCGATCGCCATCGGCGATTCAGGAACGATTCTGCTCAGCGGCAACGGCGAAAGCTGGAGCACCGTGTCGTCGGGGACCACCGCCACGCTGAACGCGATCGCCAGCAGCTCTGCGCTCGGTCGCGTCGTCATCGCCGGTGATGTGGGTACGCTACTGAGCTCGAATTCGCCCGCCCAAAGCTGGCAGTCGCTTGCCTCCGGTGTGTCTGGCGCCCTGCGTGGCGCCAGTTTTGGCCGCACAAGCGAGGGTAACAATGTGTTCGTCGTGGTCGGTGACGCCAGCCAGGCACTCAGAAGCCTTGACGGCATCAATTTCGCACCAGCCAGCGTTCCTTCAGGGGTCGATCTTCGCGCAAGTGCGTTCGGAACCCAGTTTGTCGCGGTCGGCGCGAACGGTGCGGCTTTGACCAGCCGGGACGGAAGCCAGTGGCTCGCCGCCGACACCGGCGTCAGCGTCAACCTGCATGCGCTCACGTTCGGGCTGGACCGTTTCAGTGCGCTCGGCACAGCCGGCGCGAATCTCAGCAGCCTTTAAACATCGCTACCGCAACGGATCTCGCAGTCATCGCGTATGCCGACACAGATCGCCACCTGGAACGTCAACTCGCTGAAGGTTCGCCTGCCGCAGGTTCTCGACTGGCTTGCCCGCACCGGCTGTGACGTGCTGTGTCTGCAGGAAACCAAGCTCACCGACGAGAAATTCCCGCAGCAGGCTCTGGCCGACGCCGGCTATGCGGTCTCATTCAGCGGCCAGCCAACTTACAACGGTGTCGCCATCCTGACCCGGCGAGATACCGTCGGCGAGCCGATCGACGTAGGCATCGGCAATCCGCATTTCGATGACCCGCAAAAGCGACTGATTAGCGCGAGCATTGGCGGAATCCGCGTGATCTGTGCGTACTTTCCCAACGGACAGGCGATCGACTCGGACAAGTACCAGTACAAGCTGCAGTGGCTCGATGCACTACTCACTTGGCTCGGCCCACAACTCGGCGCGGGCCGCGAACCGCTCGCGCTGCTCGGCGACTTCAACATCGCCCCCGAGGATCGCGATGTGCATGACCCGGCTGCCTGGGCCGACCAGGTGTTGTGCTCTGAGCCGGAGCGCGCCCGCTTCCGCGCGTTGCAGGAACTCGGTCTGACCGACGCGTTCCGAATGTTCGAGCAGCCTGATAAGTCCTACTCCTGGTGGGACTACCGGCAAATGGCTTTCCGCCGCAATCGCGGATTGCGCATCGATCACATTCTGGTCTCCCACGATTTGAAGGATCGCGTCACGGCCTGCAGCATCGATCGCGAGCCGCGCAAGCACGAGCAGCCTTCCGACCACGCTCCGGTCATCGTTAGCCTTGACTGAGACATTCCGGGTCGTTGCATGAAACGACCGGATTGACAACGCCAGCGCCAGACCCAACAGTGGGCGGCCAGTCACTTCAGGGTCGCCATGCAGATCGTCGACGCGCATCATCATTTCTGGGACCTGCAGCGCAACTATCACCCGTGGCTGCGCGACGAACCGATGATCCCGTTTCGCTATGGCGACTACTCGTCGATTCGCAAGAACTATCTGCCGGACGACCTGCAACGCGATGCGCAGGGTTTCGAGATCATCGCCTCGGTCTACGTCGAAGCCGAGTGGGATCCAAGCGACCCGATCGGCGAAACCGCCTGGATTCATCAGATCGCAGCCAGCCATGGTCTTCCCTGTGGCGTGGTCGCACAGGCCTGGCTTGACGCACCGGACGCCGAGCAGGTGCTGGCTGCCCAGGCGGCTTTTGCGCTGGTGCGCAGCGTGCGGCACAAGCCTCGCTCGGCGCCCTCGCCAGATACTGCACGGCGCGGACAGCCGGGCTCAATGGACGATGAGCGCTGGCGACGCGGCTTTGCCAGGCTGCAAGGGCACGGGTTGCACTTCGATCTGCAGACCCCGTGGTGGCATCTGGATGCGGCTGCACAACTTGCGGCCGACTTTCCGGGCACCCGCATCATCCTGAATCACACCGGCCTGCCGGCCGATCGCTCCGACGACGGGCTGCGCCGCTGGCGCACGGCGCTCGAACAGTTCGCGAGCCACCGCAACACCTGCATCAAGATCTCCGGCATCGGATTGCCCGGGCTTGAATGGACGGTTGAGCGCAACGGACCGGTGGTGCGTGATGCGATCGCCATCTTTGGTGTCGAGCGAGCGATGTTCGCATCAAACTTTCCGGTCGATTCGGTGATCGGCAGCTACCACCAGATCTTTGACGGCTTTCAGCGCATCGTCGCCGACCTGCCTGACGTGGACCGGCAGCGGCTGTTTTGCGATAACGCCCTCGAGATCTATCGGCTCACGCCGCGAACCCGCCAGACCCGAACCGACTCCTGAACGAGGATTTAGCCATGTCCCAATCGATCACCATTGGTTTCATCGGCCTGGGCCTGCTGGGCTCGGCGATGGCACGACGCCTGAAACGCAGCGGTTTTAACGTCCACGGCCATGACCTGGACCCGGCCAAGACCGGAGCGCTCGCCGAGGACGGCATCAAACCGGCCTCCAGCATCACCGAGTTGGCACAGCGCTGCGACTGGCTGATGAGCTGCGTGACCGCGACGCCCTCGATCGAAGCACTGGCCGACGAAGTGCGTGCCGCGGTTGCCGCGGGCCAGCGCTGTCAGGCACGCGGCTGGATCGACTTCTCAACGACCGATCTTGCCCGCACCCGGGAACTGGCCGCCGACCTCCCGGTGAGCACCGGCATCACATTCATCGACGCGCCGGTTTCAGGCGGGCCTGGCGCGGCGGATCAGGGCGAGCTCGCGATTATGGTCGGCTGTGAGGCAACGCGCTTCGATGCCGACATTGCGCCGCTGCTCACGTCGCTGGGAAGAGTCACCCGGATGGGAGAGGCCGGGGCCGGACAGGCCACCAAGCTCGTCAATCAGGCACTCGTGCTGTCGAACTACTGCGTGATTGCCGAGGCGGTACGGCTCGGCCAGAAGCTCGGTATTGAGGTCGAGCGTATTCCGGCCGCGCTGGCCACCGGTCACGCCGGTTCGAACCTGCTGCCGGTTCTGGTCGAACGCATGGCCGCCGACGACTTCGAGCCGCGCGGCTATGCCCGCCAGGTACTCAAGGACCTGGAGATGCTGAACAAGGAAGCCGCCAATCTGCATCTGCCGATGCCGATGGCAGGCCAGGCCCTGAACCTGTTCCGGATGCTGGTCGCCAACGGTGACAGTGAACGCGACGGCGCGGCGGTGATCACCTTGCTCAGCCGCTAAATCACGATCCGTCACGCAAACCACAAACTCTTCTCAGGAGGCTCGGATGAACCACAAGCAGCGTATTCGAAGTGCATTGGTCCCGGAACCGGCCGACGGTCTGTGGTCAAACTGCCTGCGCGTCGGCGATCAGATCTACATCTCCGGCTTGACCGCACGCGGCAGCGACGGGCTCAGCGTCGAGGGAGGCGATGCGTATCAGCAGTCGCGAATCATCTTCGGAAAAATCGCGGCATTGATGCAAGCGGCCGGAGGAAGCGTCGATGATGTGGTCAAACTGACGATCTTTGTCACCGACATCTCCACGAACCAGCTGGTCTGGAAAGCGCGCCGGGAGGTGTTCAGCGGCGACTTCCCAGCCTCATCCCTGGTCGAAGTCAGCGCGCTGGCGAAGCCGGAAATCTTGGTCGAAATCGAGGCGATTGCCCACCTCGGTTGCGGATCGCGCTGATCGTCACGACTCAGGGCAGAAACGCGGGCGACAGCAAGCGCAAGCCGACGCTGATCCAGCGATCCTCGCCGGCGGACCCGAAACGATTGCCGAGCGTGGCGTCCACCTGCACCCGGTCAGGAATCAGCCACAAGCGCGCGCCTGCCTGATACCAGGCCCGCCCCTGGTCACGGCCGAATACCTCGGCCACCCAGTAAAGCCGAGCGGTCTGCTGCACCTCGGTACCAATTCCCCAGGTCAGGCGCTCGGCGGATGCAGCCTTGTCATGCGACCAACCCAGGTTGGTGTGAACCACAAACCGACCGTCACGACTCGCATAGCTGTTCAGCAGATACGCATACGCATCGCCCAGGTATCGGCGCGGGACGAAGGTGCCCGGATGCGCGGCGTAGCCGAGCGCAAATCCCCGGCCCCATCCACCCTCGGTGAGAGGTGTGAACACATGCTTGGCCTGCGCAATCAACTCCGCATTGCCCGAGCTCGTGGGCCCCGACAGATGCGAACCGCCCAGCGTGAATTCGGTGGCGTAGCCAAAGTTGCAGGCCGGCAGTGCCCATCGCTCGGTGCTGTGCTGATTGCGCCGCACCCAGGACTCCACCTGGCACGACTTCTCGTCCACGACGCGGGCGTCGTCGGTGAGCATCGGACGAGCGGCCCGGGCCTCGGGCGCTCCAAGCGACAAGCCCAGCCAGACGAGAGGCAAGGCCAATAGAAGTTTGCGCAATCGACAGGGATTCGTTGCACGCGGAATATTCACTCGAGTCATGCGAGCGAAGGTACCCTGCGAATCTCACCCAGTCAAAGTGCCTCGTCGTCGAGATGCAGATCCTGAATCTTGCGCGTGATCGTGTTGCGACCGATGCCCAGGCGCAGCGCCGCATCGATCCGGCGTCCGCGGGTGAGCCGCAACGCAGTTCGAATCACCGCACTCTCGAACTCACGCGAAAGCTGCTCCATCAACTGACTGCTGCCGTCGCCACGCTCGGCATCCGGTTGCGCAGCAAGCTGCCTGGCCACTTCGCGTTCGAGTAGCGACGACCAGCCGCTGGTCTGAGAGTCGCCGGCCAAAGCACTTTCGGCAATCACTCGTCCACCGCCCAAGGTGGACGGCTTCGGAGCGCCGACCAACTCCGACCCGGAACGTTCGCCATGCAGCACGACATCACTGCCCGCCCTTTGAGCCGGACCCGCGATGCCGGACGGCTCACGCAGTTCCGCAGGCAGGTCGGCCTCGCCAACGGTCTGCGACGGTGCCATCACCGTGATCCAGTGACAGACATTCTCGAGCTGGCGAACATTGCCCGGCCACGGAAACCGCACCAACGCCGCCAGCGCATCGTCGGCCAGACGCTTGGCTTCAACGCCCAGTTCGCGTGCGCTACGCGCCAGAAAATGCCGGGCCAGCAACGCGATGTCGTCGGCACGCTCACGCAGCGGCGGGAGCCGCAGGCGGATCACATTCAGGCGATGGAACAGATCCTCGCGAAACAGCCCCTTGCGCACATGTTCCTCGAGGTCCTGGTGCGTCGCCGCGATCACGCGCACATTCGCGCGCAGCGGCTGATGTCCGCCGACCCGGTAGAACTGTCCGTCGGCGAGCACCCGCAGCAGCCGGGTCTGCAGCTCGGCCGGCATGTCGCCGATCTCGTCCAGGAACAGCGTCCCTCCCTCGGCTTGTTCGAAGCGGCCACGACGCAACTGCTGCGCTCCAGTGAATGCGCCGCGCTCGTGGCCAAACAGTTCACTCTCAAGCAGATCGCGCGGAATCGCCGCGGTGTTCAATGCCACGAAGGCCTGCCCGGCTCGTGGGCTGTGGTCATGCAGCGCCCGTGCGACCAACTCCTTGCCGGTGCCCGACTCGCCATTGATCAGGACCGTGACGCTGGAGTGCGACAACCGTCCGATTGCGCGGAACACCTCCTGCATCGCCGGCGCCTTGCCCAGGATCTCGATATTCTCGGCTGGCGTCTCCTCGATCGGTGCATCCGGTGCGCGCTCCTGCATGGCCCGACGGATCAGCTCGACCACCTGCGGCAGATCAAATGGTTTGGGCAGGTACTCGAATGCACCACCTTGGAACGCGGACACTGCGCTCTCAAGATCGGAGAACGCCGTCATGATGATGACCGGGAGTTCCGGACAAAGTTCCTTGACGCGAGACAGCAGCTCGATGCCATTTTCGCCCGGCATCCGGATGTCCGAAACCAGGACTCTGGGTGCACCATCGTCGAGCGCTCGCAGGCACTCGGTCGCAGACGCAAAGGCGCGCACCTCGAAACCCTCGCGCGACAATGCACGCTCGAGCACCCATCGAATCGACTGATCGTCGTCAACGATCCAGACCGAATTCATCGCATCCCCTCCCGAGAACTGTGTTGCATGCCGCGCCCCGGAGGTCAGGGCAACGGCAGCAGGATCCTGAAATCGGTTCGGCCAGGCCTGCTGTCGCATTCGATCGTGCCTCCATGCTGGTGGACGAAACTTTGCGCGAGCGACAAACCAAGGCCGCTCCCACCTTCACGGCCCGAGATCAGCGGAAAGAAGATCCGGTCGCGGATCTCTTCCGGAATTCCCGGTCCGTTGTCGATCACATGCAAATCCAGTGCCAGCTTGTGTCGGTTCGTGCCGATGGTGACTTGTCGGGCGATTCGGGTCCGTAACACGATCCGCCCCTGGCCATGCAGCGCCTGAGCCGCATTGCGCACCAGGTTCAGCACGACCTGGATCAGTTGCTCCTTGTCGCCATGCAGCTCCGGAAGGCTGGCGTCATAGTCGCGCTCGATCTCGAGTCCGCGCGGATACTCGGCCGCCACCACCGTGCGCACCCGCTCACAGACCTCGTGAATGTTGACCGGCAGATTGGCGCGCGCCTGCCGGTGCGGCGCGAGCAAGCGGTCAACGAGCGCCTGAAGCCGGTCGGCTTCCTTGATGATCACCTGGGTGTATTCATGCAGCCAGGGTTCCGGCAACTCAGCCTCAAGCAGTTGCGCCGCGCCGCGCAGACCGCCCAGCGGATTTTTGATCTCGTGCGCCAGATTGCGCACGATTTCGCGGTTGGCCCTGGCCGTATCGAGAAAACGATCGCCCCGTTCATGACGCAGCCTCAGATCCAGTTCGCGGAACTCCAGCAGCAGACTTCCGACCGGGCCTTCAAGAGCGATGGCGGTGCTGTTCAGCATCAGCGGGTCGCGTCCGATACGCTCGAGCACCAGTTCCTGGCGTTTCTGCCCGAACGAGCCATTGCAGGCCTCGACGACCAACGAATCGATCAGTTCATCATTGGCGAACAGGCGCGAAAATGGCTGACCGGTCACCGCCTTGATCGATAAATCGAACAGTTGTTCGGCGGCCTGATTCAGAAAAATGACCCGACCTTGGGCATCGAGCACCACAACGGCCAAGGCCAGCAGGTCGAGGCCCGCAAAGTGGGCACGATCCACGATCAGCGGCTCAGGCACAGATGCGATGGCCTCACGCTTGCGAGTCATGTCCTTGCACTCCGCGCATCGCACCGCGAGCCAACCGCCACGAGCCGGGCTCGCGCGCGCTGGGCGCCCCAGGCTATTGCACTGAGCCGCGCGGCGGCTAAGGCTTGCGGGCGCCCTCGAGCTCGCGCCGAATCAGCACCAGATTGGCCTCGGCGCGCTCGATCTCGTCTTTCAGGCCCTGCACCCGGTCCAGGTACTTCTGATAATTGCGCTCGCTGCCCAGCCGCTCGGGCTGACCGTCCTTGTATTCCAGACGCAAAGCCGCCAAGCGTTGCTCCTCCTTGCGCATCTCGTCTTCGAGGATGGCGCGCCGCTCGTTGTCGCGTGCCTGCTGAGCAGCCGGCGCGACTTTCGGGAATCCCGCCGGAGAGGGGCTGGATGACGTGGCAGGCCGCGTGCTCGACTGCGCGGGCAAACTGGGCGCCGGAATCGTGGTGATCGTCTGCGAACGCATCGGTTCGCAGTTTCGTCCGCTGTTCAGGCTGCCTGGAGCATTCGTGTACTCGACAACCCCGTCGGAACCAACGCACTTGTAGATCTGCGCGATGGCCGGCGACGCGCAACCCAACAGCACGGCCAGCAAGGCCGGGCGGATCGAAACATGAACGGTCTGAGGCATCGATGGTGTACTCGACTGATCGGACCATTTCACTATACCCCGCAG
>JALRBB010000309.1 GCA_023257915.1 Quisquiliibacterium sp.
TGCATGATCATGTACACCTCGGGGACGACCGGCAAGCCCAAGGGCGTCGTGCTGTCGCACCGGGCGCTGGCCGGCAAGCTGGACACCATCGACAGCCTGCTGCGTTGCGCGCCAGGCGAGCGCACGCTGCTGGTGCTGAATCTGAGCTTCGTCTTCGCGAACTGGCTCAGCCTGCTCACACTACGCAGCGGCGGCTGCTTGCTGATGCACGACAAGTTTCGTCCCGACGGTTTCGTCGACGCTTTAGCCCACGCCGGCATCACCCGGGTCGGGGTTGTGCCCACGATGATGCGGGCGCTGCTGGCGGACCTCGACCGAGGATCCGTACCGGGTTCGGACCTACTGCCGATCGCCGCCCCTGCACTACGCCAGTTGCTGATCGGCGGGGAGTCTCTTGATGCGGCGCTGAGCACCCGGATCGAGCAGCGCCTGCCGAACGCGCAACTGATCAACGCCTACGGCCTGACCGAAACCTGCGGCAATGATGTTTACCTGCTGCCAGCCGACCGACCGCGCTTTGCCGGCTGCATCGGCCGACCGGCGCCGCAAGTGCGCTTGCGGATTGTCGAGAACGGACGCGAAGTTGCCGATGGCCAGACCGGCGAGCTGCAACTGCTGACCCCGTTCGCGATGAGCGGCTATCTGGACGCGCCCGAACTGACCGCGGCCGCATTCGACAATGGCTGGCTGCGCACCGGTGACATCGCAAGACTGCGCGACGACGGCGTGGTCGAGCTGGCCGGCCGCGCCAAGGAGATCATCTCGCGCGGCGGCAACAAGGTGTCACCGCTGGAGATCGAGCAGGCGTTTGCCAGTCATCCGGATGTCGCGGCTGTGATGGCCACCGGTGTGTCGGACCCGCTGCTCGGAGAACGCATTCACCTGCTGGTGGTCGCGCGCGAATCTTGCGTGATCGACGAAGCCGCGTTGCGCGCACATGGTGCGCATCAACTGGCGCGATTCAAGCAGCCCGACTTCATCCATGTTGGCAAGGAGCTTCCGCTAGGTCGAACCGGCAAGGCCGACCGCGGCATGCTGCGCAGGCAACTCGAGCACCATCGCCCAGCTGACCCGATGGACCAATCCGATCGATGCGAGAAGCGCGACGGAAAGCCTGTCTAGGATCGTGCCCGATCGTTGAGCGCACAGGTCAATCTCATCGTGCCTGTCGGCTAGCCAAAGTCGTACAGCCTGGCCGGATTACTTACCAGCACCTGCTCGCGCAAGGCGCTATCCGGC
>JALRBB010000445.1 GCA_023257915.1 Quisquiliibacterium sp.
GGAGCAATGAGGCGAGCTCGCGAATGGGGGCGCGAGTGGCCGCTTCGATCTTGAAACCGGTCTTGCCGGCAAACCTTGCTGTGCGCAGCATGCGCACCGGATCCTCCCGATAGCGGGTGGCCGGATCGCCGATCATGCGCAGGGTGCGGCGCTGCAGATCCTTCACGCCATCGTGATAGTCGAGAATCAGATCGGCAACCGGATCGAAGTACAGCGCGTTGATCGTGAAGTCTCGGCGGGTGGCGTCTTCGGCCTGCGTGCCCCAGACGTTGTCGCGCAACACACGGCCATGCTCGTCAGTCTCGGCGTCGGCACGCAAGGCACGGAAGGTCGAGACTTCGATGGTTTCGCGCCCGAACATCACATGCACGATCTGGAAGCGTCGGCCGATGACCCGTGAGCGCCGGAACAGCTTGGTGACCTGATCGGGTGTGGCGTCGGTTGCGACGTCGAAATCCTTGGGTTTCAGGCCCAGAAGCAGGTCGCGCACGCCGCCGCCGACAATGAATGCCTTGAAGCCGGCCTTTTGCAGGGTTTCGCAGGTGCGAACGGCTGCGTGCGACACATCCTGCAGGTGCACCCCTTGCTTGGAGCCGGAGTACTGCACCGGTTCGGTGCTGGCGCGCGCCCGGGCCAGCCACGCCGGACGCTTGGTGGCGCCAGCTGGCGCTGCGGTTTTGCGCCGGAACAGGCGCGTGAGCAGTTTCTGGATCATTGGAACAGCTTCAGCACGGGCCAGCCGCGTTCATTGGCGATGGCCGAAAGCCGCGCGTCGGGATTGGTCGGAACCGGGTCGGTGACTCGCGAGAGCAGCGGCAGGTCGTTGGCCGAGTCACTGTAGAACCAGCTGCGCTCGAAGCTGGATAAGTCGTGACCAAGCTGCTGGAGCCAGTGCTCGGTGCGCGAGATCTTACCCTCGCGAAACGTTGGGATGCCTTCGTGCCGACCGGTGATCCGACCGTCACGACGCTCGATTCTGGTGGCGATCAGGTGCTCGACGCCGAACGCCTGTGCGATCGGCGCGGTGACGAACTCGTTGGTGGCCGTGACGATTGCGCACAGATGCCCCTGGTGGCGATGCCGGGCCACCAGCGCGAGCGCCTGTGGATGTAATGCCGGCAGGATCACGTCCTGCATAAAGCGCCGATGCCATTCGTCGAGTTGTTCCTGCGAATGCGCAGCCAGCGGCGCGAGGCAAAAGGCCAGGAATTCGCCGATGTCCATCGTGCCGGCGACGTACTCGCGGTAGAAGCGGTCGTTTTCCTGCTGGTAGGACTGTGGATCAACCGCGCCGATGCGGCCCAGGAAGCGACCCCACTCGTAGTCGCTGTCCAGCGGCAGAAGCGTGTTATCCAGGTCAAAGAGCGCCAGATTCGGGCGTTTGGGCGAGTCTGAGTCGGGAGGAAATAAATGCATGATTTACAAAGGATTTTAGCATCCACCCGAAGGCGGCCCAAATGCCTATCGTGACGCGTCGTTCTGCTGCTCGCCGGCCAGCCATTCGCGGACCAGGGCCAGCGTGATCGGACGCTGGCGCGCCAGCGCGAATCGATCGAGCGCATCGAATTCGGCCACCAGCGAGCGGATATCACGCGATCTGTGCGCCAGCATCCAGGGCAGCACATCGGGCGCCAGCGCGACGCCGCGCTCGTCGGCCATCGCCTGCAGCGCCAAGCTCTTGTCGTGATCGTCGAGCAGATGCAGCTCGAACACCAGGCCCCAGCCCAGGCGGGTGCGCAGATCTTCGCGCAGCTTGAGCGATCGCGGTGGCTGTCCACCGGTGCACACGAGAGCCACCGAGGGCGTTGCGAGTACCTGGTTGTACAAGTGGAACAAGGCCTGCTGGGCGGTTTCATCGAATTCGTCGACGTCGTCGGCGAGATAAAGCCTGTGTTGCGGGTCGAACTGAAACTGGTGCAGTGCGCTGTCCGGTTCGATTATCCGGCCATCGCCAGTCAGCGCGCGCAGCAGATGGCTGCGGCCGCTGCCCTGACTGCCCCAGAGATAGACAAATCGATGCTCGCGCTTGCCGGCCGCCAGGCTCGTGAGCACGCTCAGGCACTCCAGGTTGCGTCCGGGAATGAAATTGGCCAGCGACGCTGGAGCCTGAAGCTGCAGGTCGAGTGCGAGCTGGCGTTGCGCAGAGGGCGGGTTCATCTGAGAAGGAGGCTGGTTCGCCATGCGAGTGCCGGTCTGAACGGGCTGGTCGGATTCGGGACCGCACCGGCAGGGACTACAATGGAGCGTTGATTGTATCGGCCCGGACCGGGGATGGTCCGCGCTCACCGGGCCGGCGTGAGTATCCCATGAATCCATCGCTTTCCTACAAGGATGCCGGTGTCGATATCGACGCCGGAGACGCGCTCGTTGAGCGTATCAAGCCGCTCGCGCGACGCACGATGCGCGAGGGCGTGCTGGCCGGCATCGGCGGTTTTGGCGCGCTGTTCGAGGTGCCCAAGCGCTATCGCGAACCGGTGCTGGTGTCCGGAACCGACGGCGTCGGCACCAA
>JALRBB010000084.1 GCA_023257915.1 Quisquiliibacterium sp.
GCGACATCACTTCAAAGGACTGACTGATCCTGGATAGCAGCTCGCGTCGATAGCGAGAGGTGGACGCGAGGATCAGCGGACGCGGCGGAGTATTGGAGGGCACGGGGATTGGGCACTCAATTGACGGCCGGCTATGATAACGGCATGAGCAATCCGGATACGCCATGAGCAGGAAGAACAATTCGAAGCGGGCGCCCGGCGTGAACCGGGGCCTGAGCGCATGCGTTGCGGGTACGGTATCGGAGCGGTGATGGCCAGCCTCAGTTCACGTCCTTGGATTGATACCGCCGAGTTCTGCAGGCGTGGCTCGACACTTTCAGCGCGGCAGCCGGCCGGTGACTTCCAGCGGCTCACCGATCTGCTCGCCTCGTCGGATGGTGAGCTTGGCTGGGTTCTGAGCGGGGAGCGCAGCCAGCGTCCGGAAGGTGGCTCGGACTCATTCCTGCGGCTGGTTCTCGATGCGAAGCTATCGGTGCGCTGCGATCGCTGTCTGCAGCCAATGCCGTTTTCGCTGCACGAGGAACGGCTATTCAAATTGGCGCTGACCGAAACGATGGCCGAACGCGAGGACCGAGACGCCGACGACTATGACGTGCTGGTCGGCAGCGCGCGATTCGACGTGCTCGAGCTGGTCGAGGACGAGGCGATTATGGGCTTGCCGATTGCACCACGTCATTCGGTGTGCGACTTGCCGGCTGCGCAGTTGCCGGAGGGACAGATGGCGCCGCGTCCCAGCAACGGCGCATTATCGCCAGCGCGCGAGAATCCGTTCGCGGTGCTGGCCAGCCTCAAGCGTGGCAGTCGCAAAGACGGTGACGCTGGATGAGCAAAACAGCCCAATTCCTTGATATAATTTCAGATTCGCTTTTTTCCGGAATCATTAGCAATGGCCGTCCAGCAAAACAAGAAGTCGCCGTCCAAACGCGGCATGCATCGTGCACACGACTTCCTGACCAATCCCCCGACAGCGGTCGAGCCGACCACTGGCGAAGTGCATCTGCGTCACCACGTCAGCCCCAATGGCTTTTACCGTGGCAAGAAGGTCGTCAAGACCAAGAACGACGAATAACCCGGCGCCACGAACCGGCATCTCGCCCGAAGCGTTCAGGGGCGGTTGACCCGGTTCCAGCCAGCCAGATCCAGGGTCGAATCGGATTCGAATGGGCGTGAGGATCGCCATCGATTGCATGGGCGGAGATCACGGCCTGCCGGTCACGATCCCGGCTGCAGTGAGCTTCCTGCGTAAGGTTCCCGACGCTTCCCTGCTGTTGGTCGGCCGCGAGGCTGAACTGCGCGCGGCATTGTCCGCGGCGGGGCCGTATGACATCGGCCGGATCAGCATTCGGGCCGCCTCCGAGGTCGTGGCAATGGATGAGCCGCCCGCGCAGGCGCTGCGCGGCAAGCGTGACTCGTCGATGCGCGTGGCGATTGAGGCGGTCAAGGCCGGAGACGCTCAGGCCTGCGTCAGCGCCGGCAACACCGGCGCCTTGATGGCGATTGCGCGCTTCGTCTTGCGCACGCTGGAAGGAATCGATCGGCCAGCGATCGCGGCGCCGATGCCCAACGCGAAAGGTGGCGTCACCACCATGCTCGACCTCGGGGCCAATGTCGATTGCGATCCGGAGCACTATCTTCAGTTTGCGATCATGGGCGCGGCGCTGGTGACGGCGCTCGAGGGACGCGAGCGCCCGACGGTCGGCCTTCTGAACATCGGCGAAGAGGCAATCAAGGGCAATGATGTCGTCAAACAGGCGGCCGACCTGTTGCGTGCCAGCAGCCTGAACTTTCACGGAAACGTGGAAGGCAACGACATTTACGAAGGTACGACCGACGTAGTCGTGTGCGACGGATTCGTCGGCAACGTGGCACTCAAGACCTCCGAGGGGCTGGCCAGAATGCTCGGAGGCTTCATCCGCGAAGAATTCTCGCGCAACCTGCTCACCAAACTGGTTGCGGCGATTGCGATGCCAGTGTTGCGCAGACTCAAGGATCGGGTTGATCATCGCCGTTACAACGGGGCGAGCCTGCTCGGTCTGCGCGGCGTCGTCATCAAGAGCCACGGATCGGCAGACGCATTCGCGTTCGAGTTTGCACTACGCCGAGCTTATGATGCGGCGCACAACGGTCTGATTGCCCGGATCACGCAGACCTTGCCGCAGATCAAGGCGACGGCCCATGGCGAGCAAGCGGCCTCCTGACCAACAAGATTCTCGGAACCCATGACCACCCAGCGCTTTTCCAGGATCATCGGCACCGGCAGTGCGCTGCCGGAACGTTGCGTCAAAAACGAAGAACTGGTCCGTGAACTTGCGCAACGCGGGCTTGAAACCTCGGACGACTGGATCGTCGAACGAACCGGCATTCGCCAGCGATTTCTTGCTGCGCCGGAGGTCTCGAGCAGCATGCTTGGCGCGCAGGCGGCGCGTTCGGCCCTGCAGGCAGCCGGGATCGAGGCTGAATCGATTGACCTGATCATCGTCGCCACCTCGACGCCGGATTATGTGTTTCCGAGTACCGCCTGCCTGATTCAAAAGGCCCTTGGCATTGCTGGCGGCGCCGCGTTTGATGTGCAGGCGGTGTGCAGCGGCTTCGTGTACGCCATGGCAACCGCCGATTCGATGATTCGAACGGGGCTTGCATCCCGGGCTCTGGTCATTGGCGCGGAGGTCTTTTCGCGCATCCTCGACTGGAATGATCGCGGCACCTGCGTGCTGTTTGGCGATGGGGCCGGTGCCGTCGTGCTCAGCGCCGACGATCATCCGGGCATCCTCGCCTGTCGCTTGCATGCCGATGGCAGCCAGGAACATATCTTGCGCACCGCAGGGA
>JALRBB010000086.1 GCA_023257915.1 Quisquiliibacterium sp.
GGATGACTACCTGCCGCCCCGGCTGCGGCGCCTGCTGCATCGCACCCTCGATCACCAGCGCGCTGCCCGGCATGCCCGACGGCAAACCGGCCGGCCGGCGCTGTGTGCAGCTTGACGAGGCGATGCGCTGTCGCATTTTCGGCTCACCGCAACGCCCGGCGTTCTGCGCCGGGCTGCAGCCGTCGGCGCAGATGTGCGGCGAATCGCGCGAGCAGGCGATGGCCTGGCTCGGAGCGCTCGAACGCGACACGATGCCCGATCTACCTCCCCGTTTTCTTGATGACGCGCACACTCGCGCATGACGGATACCCGATGAGCGAAGCCAGCATCCAGGTCAGCCTCCGCGAACTCGACGGCGCTCGTGTCGCCGACGTGACGATCGATAACAGCCGCCGGCTCAACAGCCTGAACGGCGCGCTGATGGAGCAATTCGTCGCGCGATTTGCCGAATTGTCGGCCGACGAATCGCTGCGCGCGGTGGTGCTGACCGGTGCCGGCGGCAAAGCCTTCGTCGGCGGCGCCGACATCGACGAGATGGCCGGGCTCGATGCCGGCGGTGCGCGCCGCTTCATTACCCGCGTGCACAACTGCTGCGCCGCGGTGCGCGACTGTCCGGTGCCGGTCATCGCGCGGATCGCCGGCCATGTCTACGGGGCCGGCCTGGAGCTGGCTGCCTCCTGCGACCTGCGGGTCGCAACCGAAGGCTCACGCTTTGGCATGCCCGAGGTGCGACTGGGCATCCCGTCGGTTGTCGAAGCCGCGGTGCTGCCCTCGCTGGTCGGCTGGGGACGCACGCGGCAGATGCTGTATCTGGGTGACACCTTTGACGCGGCGCAGGCGCTGGCCTGGGGCATGGTCGAGGAAGTCGCGAGCGACGCGCAGATCGATGCGGTGCTCGACCGTTGGCTCGAATCCTTGCTCGCCTGCGGCCCGCAGTCGATCCGGCTGCAAAAGAAGCTGATCCGGCGCTGGGAAGACCTACCGCTACGCGACGCGGTCGCTGCCGGCATCGACACCTTCGCGCAGGCCTACGAGACCGATGAGCCGGCCGAGATGATGCGCCGCTTTCGCCAGGAACATCGCGCACGCAAGACCGGGCACGGCTGAGCCGCAGAAGGGTTCGAACCCGTAGCCCGGGGCCAGGCCATCGGTCAGCGCCACCCGCGCCCGCAGTAAGATCGCGCTCGTCAAAATCCGGTCGCCGCATTCGGGTAGCCGGCAGCCTCATTCAGGAGAGATGATGAAAATCGCCACCTTTCGATGGCAGGGAGCCCGTCATGTCGGGTTGGTTTCAGCCGATGGCAGCTCGGTCGAGCCGTTCGCGCTCGATGCCGCACAGGCGGAACTCGGCGCACTGCCACTGATCGAAGCCCAGGCCGCGGGCAAGGCGCTGCCCGCGGGCAGCGGCAGACGCCTCGCGCTGGCCGACGTCGCGCTCGAAGCGCCGATCCCGCGTCCGCGCCGCAACATCTTTTGCGTCGGTCGCAACTACCATGAACATGCGAAGGAGCTGGCCGACAGCGTGTTCAAACCGAACAAGGGTGATGTGGCCTCGTATCCGATCGTGTTCAGCAAAGTGCCTGAATGCGTGATCGCCCCGGGAGACGCGATCGAATTGCCTGGCGCGGCGGTGTCCGAGCAGATCGACTACGAAGCGGAGATCCTTGTGGTGATCGGCCGCGGCGGCAAGAACATCCCGGCGAGCCGCGCGCTCGAGCATGTCTGGGGCTACACGATCGTCAACGATGTGACCGCGCGCGATGTGCAGATGCGTCATCAACAATGGCATCTGGGCAAGTCCTTCGACACCTTCTGTCCGATGGGCCCCTGGCTGGTCGACGCTGCCGAGTGCGACGCCACCGCGACCCGGATTCGTTGCCATGTCAACGGCGAGTTGCGCCAGCAGGCCCACACCCGCGACCTGATCTTCGACATCCCGACGCTGATCGAGACGATCTCGCGTGGCATCACGCTGTATCCGGGTGATCTGATCGCGACCGGCACCCCGGCGGGGGTTGGGCTCGGGTTCGACCCGCCGCGATTCCTGCGCGCTGGCGACACCGTCCGGATCGAAGTCGACGGCATCGGGACTCTGGAAAATCCGGTGCGCTGAGGGCGCATCGGCAGAGCCGTTGCGGTGCCGCGGCGGGCTGAGGCAAATTTGTTGCGGCGCAACAAATTTGTTGACAACCCCTGCGGAGGCAATCAAAATAGATTTTGTGCGGTGCAACATTGCCGCGAAATCACACTGAATGCAACCGTTTACGGAGTCCTGCCATGAGCCCGACCGAAAACCTGATGAAGATGCATAGCGACACGCTAAAGGCATCGAACGCCGCTGCCGCCAAGACCCTGGAAGGTTTCCAGAAACTGGCCGCCCTGAACATGCAGACCGCCAAGACTGCGCTCGAGGAGTCCAGCGACCAGATCAACGCGCTGCTCGCCGTGCGTGATCCGAAGGCGCTGACCGAACTGGTCACCAGCTTCTCCAAGCCCAGCCCCGAGAAGCTCACCGCCTACGCAAAAGCGGTCTACGCGATCACCAAAGAGGCCAACGGCGAGTTTGCCGCGATGGTCGAAAAGCAGGTCGCCGACAGCAACCGTCAACTGACCCAAACCGTCGAGAAGCTGGCCAGCCAGGCACCGGCCGGCTCCGAGGGCGCGGTTGAATTCATTCGCCAGTCGCTGGCCGCCGCCCAGTCGGCCTACGAGCAGGTGAACACCGCGACCAAGCAGTTCGTCCAGGTTGCCGAGGCAAACGTCGAAGGCGCAGCCAAGGCTGCTGCCAGCGCGAAAAAGCGCTGATCGACTGGTCCCTGTGGCTTGCGGCCGCCGCGCCAACGGCGCAGCCGATTTAGCCCCAGCGAAAAGGCCCGCGGTGACGCGGGCCTTTTTCTTGTGCGGGGCAGGTCAGCCTGCCTTCGCTCAGGATTTCGGCCGCTCGCCGGTCACCTGCAAAAAGATTGCGGCCACGTCCAGCCCGCCGTAATCCGAGCGACGGGCGGCTTGCATCTGGCTGCGCACAATCGAGGCCACCGGCGTTGGCCGGTCGACCTCCTGCGCGAGTGCGAGGAAGTAGCGCAAATCCTTTTCCATCAACGCGAGCTGGAACTGCGGGCTGAAGTCGCGCTTGCGGATCTTCTCCATCTTCGTGCGGGTCAGGCGGCTGGCGGCCGCGCCCTCGTTGAGCACCGCGAACGTGGCGTCCGGATCAAGTCCGGCCGCCTCGGCCACGCTCATCGCCTCGGCGATCGCGGTGTTCACGGTGCCCGAGAGCATGTTGTTGATCAGCTTGATCGTCGCGCCAGCGCCGGACTCGCCCATACGCGTTGTCATCCGACCCATCGCCTTGTACAGCGGCTGGGTCTTGTCGAAGGCGGCCGCATCGCCTCCAACCATGAACACCAGTTCGCGACCGCGGGCCTGCGCAATGCTGCCCGACACCGGGGAATCCAGGTACGCCGCGCCACGCGCCTTCGCGGCTGCCGCAACCTCGCGCGCCATCGCCGGCGTGTTGGTGCTCGAGTCGACAATGATGGTGCCGGCCGCCGCTGCGGACATCACGCCATTGGCGCCGAGCATCACCTCGCGGGTCGCGTTGTCGTCGGCAACCATCGACACGACGAACTGCGCGCCCTGAACCGCCTCGGCCGGCGAGCCACAGACGGTAGCGCCCTTTTCAGCCAGCGCCGCGGCTTTGCCGGCGTTGCGGTTGTAGACGCGCAGCGCAAAGCCGGCGTCGATCAGGTTCGAGGCCATCGGGGCGCCCATGGCGCCCAGTCCGATGAAGGCTACAGTGGTCATCTCTTGCATGTCTCCGGGAGGGGTTTGGTGTGATTCCAGACCCGATCTGACGGGCTTGGTCCGTGTTCTGGTGGCCGTTTGCATCGACTGGCGCGTTGCCATGTTACGTCGAACCGGGTCGCGTTTTCCGAATCGCGCATCAAAAGGGCGGACAAATCCATGGCGAAGACTACAATCGAACGCTTTCCTCCCAGGCTTTCATGGCACTTCGCTCCACCGTCTACAAGGTCGATCTGCAGGTTGCCGATATGGATCGTGCGCATTACGCCGACCATGCGTTGACGCTGGCCCGCCACCCATCCGAAACCGAGGAGCGGCTAATGATGCGGCTGCTCGCGTTCGCGCTGCATGCGGATGACGCGCTGGAGTTCGGGCGCGGGCTGTCGACCGATGACGAACCTGACCTGTGGCTGCGTGATCTGACCGGGGCGATCGAACTCTGGATCGATGTCGGACTGCCCGACGAGCGCCTGGTGCGCCGGGCCTGCGGCCGAGCCGAGCGGGTCGAAGTGATCAGCTACGGCGGCGCCCGTGCAGAACAGTGGTGGACGCAGAACCGCGAAGCACTCACGCGCCAACACAATCTGAGGGTGCTGGCGATCGAACCGGAACAAGGCACCGCGCTGGCCGCGCTGGCCAGCCGCTCGATGAAGCTCAGCGTCTCAATTCAGGACGAGCAGGTCTGGTTCGCGTCGGACGCCGGCAGCGTTTGCGTCGAACCGCGCCGACTCCATGACCCGGCCGCCGACATCGGAGAGGCAAGATGAACGAAATGCCCAAGCAGGCAAGCGCAACATCGGGGCAGACGATCGAAGAGCTGCAGGATTCCCGGGTTGCCTGGCTACGGCTCGCGGCCAGCCTGGTGCTGATGACGATCGGCGGCTGCGGAATGTACGCGGTGGTGGTCGTGCTGCCCTCGGTGCAATCCGAGTTCGGCGTCGACCGAGCCGATGCGTCGATGCCGTACACGCTGACGATGATCGGTTTCGGGCTGGGCGGCATACTGATGGGCCGAATGGCGGACCGCTTCGGGGTCGTAATCCCGATCGTGATCGGCGCGGTTTGCCTGGGTGCAGGCTTCGTCGCGGCCTCTTTGGTCGACAGCATCTGGCAATTCGCACTGCTGCAGGGGCTGGTGATCGGCATGCTCGGTAGCTCGGCGACCTTTGCGCCGCTGGTGGCCGACGCGTCTTTGTGGTTCACGCGCCGGCGCGGCATCGCGGTCGCGATCTGCGCGAGCGGCAACTACCTCGCCGGCTCGATCTGGCCGCCTATCGTGCAGACCATCGTCGAGGCCTCGAGCTGGCGCACCGCCTACTTCG
>JALRBB010000087.1 GCA_023257915.1 Quisquiliibacterium sp.
CCGGGTTCGGGAATGGAATCCGGATGTTCAGCGTTGGAAAGCCCAGTTCGCGGCCCAGTTTTCGACCGTGCACGACATGCCCACTGATGGTGTAGCGGCGCCCCATCAGGCGATTGGCCTGCTCAAAGTTTCCAGCGGACAAGGCGTCGCGTACTGCCGAACTCGATATGCGCTCCCCGTTCTCGGTGACGGTCTCGAGGCGGGCGAGTTCGAACCCCAGGCTTGTAGCGGCCTGCTCGAGCATCGCCCAGTCGCCCCTGCGCTTTGCGCCGAAGCGGAAATCGTCGCCGATCAGCAGGTGCCGGGCTTGAAGGCCTTCGACGATGATCCGATCGATGAAATCCTCCGCGGCAATTCCGGCGAAGCTTGCATTGAAGTGCGCGATACAAACGCGGTCGACGCCATGTTCGGCCAGCGCATCGAGTTTGTCGCGCTCAGTCAGAATACGAGCCGGAGCTCTGACCTTGTCGGGGGCCAGTTGCGCAAAGTATTCACGTGGATGAGGCTCGAAGGTCAGCACGCAGGCCGGTACGCCAAGCGCGTCAGCCCGCTGCCGGAGAGCGGCCAGGACCGCCTGGTGTCCGCGATGCACGCCGTCGAAATTGCCGATTGTCAGCGCACAGGCAGTGCGCTGTTCGGCGGGTGGCAGCAGGCGAAAGACTTCCATGGCTTTGGCAAAACCTTGAATTATAAGGCTTTCCGACGCAGCCTCGGCGCTGCCGAATGCTAAAATCGCACGATGAAAAAAATCGTGATCCTGGTTTCCGGGCGCGGCTCGAACATGATCGCGATCGCCCAGGCCTGTCGCAGGCAAGGATGGCCGGCGCAGATTGTTGCCGTCATTGCCAGCCGACCCGACACGCAGGCGCTGCGCGATGCGTCCGAGCTTGGGCTCAATACCCGGGTTCTGGATGCAACCGGCTCCACCGATCGCGCGCAATACGATGCCCGGCTGGCGGATCTGATCGATGGTTTTGAGCCGTCTCTAGTGGTGCTGGCGGGCTACATGCGCATTCTTGGTGATGCCTTTGTCGATCGTTTTGCGGGTCGGCTGGTCAATATCCATCCGTCGCTGCTGCCCGCGTTCCCGGGCTTGCGGTCGCATCAGCAGGCCTTGCGGGCCGGGGTCAAGATCCACGGGGCGACCGTGCACCTGGTCGGTCGTGAACTCGATTGTGGTCCGATCATCATCCAGGCGGCAGTACCGGTGCTGGCCGGCGACGATGAGCAGTCGCTCGCGGCGCGGGTGTTGCGTGCCGAGCACCGGATCTATCCGCTGGCGATTCGCTGGCTCGTCGAAGAGCGTCTGGAGTTCGACGAGCAGACGGTCCGATTGCGCGCTCAGCCCGGCGAGTCACAGTGGCTGGCCTGTTTCGATACCTTTGAAGACGACGCTGCTGCCCTGAGTGCTGATCATGCCGAGCTGCGCTCCGCCAGTGCGCCGCGTTTGACCGGAGCGCTCCGGTGAGTTCCCGGCAACGCGCGGGGAAGCAGACGCCAGGATCTTCCGCGAGTGCGGGTCGGGGAACTGGCCGGCGTGTTTCGGGTCATCGGAGCTCGGGGCGTGGTGCGCCTCGCGCCGATGGCGGGCAGGAGTCCCTGGCCGCTCAGGCGCTGGCGGCGGCCTTGCGCTTCGATGCGCCAGCCGATGTGGTGCTTCGCAGATTTTTTACCGCGCATCCGCAAATGGGGCGAGGTGACCGCGCTCGGGTCGCCGAGCAAGTCTTTGATGTGTTGCGAAATCGCCGCCTGTATGCACATCTGGCGCAGTCGCGCGGCGGTCCGGTGCCGGCCACCTTGCTGGCGATTTCAGCAGAAAGCGCTTACCTCGATCTGGCCGGATTGTCGCCGCCCGTGCGGCTGAGTCTGCCGGACTGGTTGTATCAGCGGCTTGCGTTGAGCTTGGGGACCGATGGGCTCGAAGCGCTCGGTGCGGCGATGCTGCGTGGCGCGCCCTTGGATCTTCGCGCAAATCTGCTCAAGGCAAGCCGGGATGAGGTGGTTCAGGCCTTGCGTGCCGAAGGCATCGACTGCGCGCCGCTGCCGCTTGCGCCTCACGCAATCCGGGTACAGGGCAAGCCGGCGCTGGAGCGCACCGCGGCGTTCCAGGATGGTTTGGTCGAAGTGCAGGACGCTGGCAGCCAGTTGATCGCTGAACTGGTGGCACCGCGGCGCGGACAGGCGGTGATTGATTTTTGCGCCGGCGCAGGCGGCAAGACCCTGGCGCTGGCTGCGGCGTTGCGCGGTTCCGGCCAAGTGTTCGCCTGCGATGTCTCCAGCGCCAGATTGCAGCGTTTGCGGCCCAGGTTGGCGAGATCCGGCGCCAGCAACGTGCAGCCGTTCGGCATTGACAGCGAACTGGATCCGAAGCTCACTCGGCTCGAGGGTCGGGCCGACGCGGTGCTGGTTGACGCCCCCTGCAGCGGAACCGGCACGCTACGCCGCAATCCCGACCTGAAATGGCGCCAGCCGGAGTCTGCGATCGGCGAACTTGTCGCCAAGCAACGCTCGATCCTGGCGGCGGCAGCGCGGCTGGTTCGTCCTGGCGGGGCGCTGATTTATGCGACCTGCAGCCTGCTCGAGGAGGAAAACGACCAGATCCGCCGTTGGTTTGAGGCTGTCAATCCGGAGTGGAAGGTCGAGCCGGCGACCGAACTGCTGCAGCGCCGCGGCGCTGCACTTGACCCGGTGCTGGAGCAGGACTGCCTGCGGCTACGGCCGGATACGCATGATGTCGATGCGTTCTATGCGGTTCGCTGGATTCGCCCTCGCTGAGTGACTGCGGTGTCCGCCGATTGGCATCCCGGTGCCAGGCAAGGTGTCGGCGTCGGCATGGCCGACGGATAAAAAAACATGGTCTTGCGAGGGGTACAGGGGTAAAATTCCTGCGCCTTATCAGCATTTTGGAGTTGCTTCTTGATTGATTCAGTCGTTTCCTTTCTCTCCTCAGGCTTGACCGACGCGTCGTTCTGGCAGATTGTCGTCTACACGCTGGTCACCACCCACATCACGATCGCAGGGGTCACCATCTACCTGCATCGCTGCCAGGCGCATCGCGCTCTAGATCTTCATCCGATTCCATCTCACTTCTTCCGTGCCTGGCTGTGGCTCAGCACTGGCATGGTCACCCGCGAATGGGCGGCAATTCATCGCAAGCATCACGCCAAGTGCGAGACCGCCGAGGATCCGCACAGTCCGCAGACCCGAGGCTTGCGCAAGGTGCTGCTGGAGGGGGCGGAGTTGTATCGTTCCGAGGCAGCCAATCGCGAGACCATCGACAAATTTGGTCACGGATGCCCGGATGACTGGATCGAGCGCAAGCTGTACTCGGCACACTCGGCGCTGGGCATCTATTTGACGCTGGCCATCGACGTGCTGCTGTTCGGAGTGGCCGGGATTGCGGTTTTCGCAATTCAGATGTTGTGGATTCCGGTGCTGGCCGCCGGCGTGATCAACGGTCTCGGGCATTGGTGGGGCTATCGCAACTGGGATTGCGCCGACGCCAGCACCAATATCCTGCCCTGGGGAATTCTGATCGGTGGCGAGGAGTTGCACAATAACCATCACTCCTATGCCAGTTCGGCAAAGCTGTCGTCGAAATGGTACGAATTCGACATCGGTTGGATGTATATCCGCATTCTGTCGATGCTCGGCCTGGCCACGGTGCGGCGAGTTGCGCCAACACCAAAGTTTGTTGCTGCCAAGCCGACGGTTGACCACGACACCTTGGCTGCCGTGATCGCCCATCGCTACGATGTCATGGCTGCATTCGCAGGCTCACTCAAGCGTGTCTGCATTGAGGAAACGGCAAGACTGCGCTCGCTCAGTCGACCCGAGTTCAGCGTGCTCGAGTCGGCCCGCCGCTGGCTGCCCGGAGACGCCGCCAAGTGGTCGGATCAGCAAAAAGCCCGTCTCGGAGAGATTTATGCTGCCAGTGACCCGCTCAGAAAGCTGGTTGAGATGCGCTCTGAACTGAGCGCGGTCTGGGAGCGCTCGAATCTGTCGCGTGAGCAGTTGCTGCAGCATCTGCAAAGCTGGTGCGCGCGTGCCGAGTCCAGCGGTGTCCGCGCCTTGCAGGACATCGCACTGCGGATGCGTCGATACGCGTCCTAAACCCGCAAGCCCAACAAAAAACCCCGCATTTGCGGGGTTTTTTGTTGGGGCGCAGGTCTTACTCACGCCCGGGAAGCCTCATTAGACCAATTTACTTGATCTTGGTTTCCTTGTAGGACACATGCTTGCGAGCCACCGGATCGAACTTCATGATGTTCATCTTTTCCGGCATGGTGCGCTTGTTCTTGGGGGTGGTGTAGAAGTGACCGGTGCCCGCGCTGGACTCCAGTTTGATCTTCTCGCGAATTCCCTTGGCCATGGTGTTTCTCCGTCAGTCGTGGGGTTG
>JALRBB010000108.1 GCA_023257915.1 Quisquiliibacterium sp.
GCCGAGTGCAACAAGATCCTTGGTCTGCCCGCTTCTGGTGCCGGTCACATTCCGGTCGAGAGCATCTGTGTGCGGATCGGCGCAATGCGCTGCCACAGTCAGGCGCTGACGATCAAGCTGCGCAAGGATGTTCCGCTCGCGGATATTGAATCCCTGATCGCGAACGCCAACCCATGGGCGACGCTGGTGCCCAACAATCGCGAGGCCAGCATTCGGGATCTGACCCCCACCGCGGTCACGGGCACGATGCAAGTACCCGTGGGGCGGCTGCGTAAGCTGTCGATGGGCCCGGAGTACCTGAGTGCATTCACGGTCGGCGATCAGCTATTGTGGGGCGCCGCCGAGCCGCTGCGTCGCATGCTGCGCATTCTGGTCGACTGAGCCGGTTGTGGGCTGAGGGGCTCGCGCAGCGGCGAGCCATCAGCCGTTTGACATCTGCAATCGACCGCTGATCCTGCTCATGCTGGTGTCTGGAACGTTGCCGTTTGCAGACTCGTGTGCTGGCGTCGACTTGCCGGGCCTGCCGGCCTGATGCTAGGCTCGTTAGGCTATAAGAACCATTGGGGAGACGCGTGACCGAGCGGATCTGCTGCAGCATGCCTGTTACCCGCGTGCCTGGCGTCAAGCGCCTGGCCGCGGCGCTTGCGATCGCGTTCGCACTGGGTGCCGCGAACTCCTGGGCTGCGGGGCTTGGCCGCTTGACCGTGCAGTCAGCGCTCGGGCAGCAGTTGCGCGCCGAAGTCGAGATCGGTGCGCTCGACGCGGGAAGTTCCGGCACGCTGGTCGCCAAACTCGCTCCGGAGCAGGCGTTCCGGGACGCCGGGCTCACCTTCAATCCGATGTTGCGTTCCTTGCGCTTCGCGGTGCAAACCCGCCCGGATGGGACTGCGTTCGTGCTGATCTCCTCGGCGCGTCCGATCAACGAGCCGTTCCTGGAAATGCTGGTTGAACTGACCTGGTCCGGCGGGCGTTTCGTACGCGGATACACCTTCCTGCTAGACCCCCCGGAACTTCGGTCGGTAGCGCGTGAGAGCGTCGACGGGCGCGAGGTCGCGTCACCCGCCATCGTCTCGCCAGCGGCGGCTGCTGCAAAACCGGCCGTGTCGGCCGCCGGCGGACAGCCCACGCCGCCAGCTGTCGCGCCAACCGTCGCGCCTGCTGCCGAACGGGTGGCCGCTGTCAAAGGCGACGCTGGGGAAGGGCCGATCGAAGTCAAGCGCGGCGACACGCTGTCGGCGATCGCCGAACGCATCAGGCCACCCGATGTCTCGCTGGATCAGACCTTGATCGCCTTGTATCAGGCCAATCCGGCTGCGTTTTTTGGCAGCATTCATCAATTGCGTGCCGGCGCCTCGCTGCAGGTGCCCGATCAGTCGGCGATCGCGGCAATTTCTCAGGCCGAGGCGCGACGCCAGGTTCGCCTACAGACCCGTAGCTTCCAGGAGTACCGCGCCCGCCTCGCCGAGCGTGCGCGCACGATCCCGACCGACCGTGCCGGTCAGGCGGTCGCTGGCGCGGTCACCGGTCAAGTGAACGACAAGGCTGATGCGACGCAGTCGGCCGATCAGTTGCGTCTGTCCAAGACCGACGCAGCGACAACCGGCACCGGGGCGACCGGCAGTGCGCCGAGCAGGACGGCTCGCGCCGAACAGACGGTCGCCCGCGAGGCGGCGCTGCGCGAGGCTGATTCCCGCGTTGCCGAACTCGAAAAAAACGTTGCCGACCTGCAGCAACTGCTAGCGCTGAAAAACCGCCAGCTCAGCGAATTGCAGGGCAAGGGGCAGACGTCCGCAGCGGATGCGAAGACCGCGGTCGGTACGATAGCCAGCGCTCCGCAGGCAAAAAAACCGGGTGAACCTGCCGCACCCGCAGCAGCACCCGCAGCAGCACCCGCAGCAGCTTCAGCACCGGCAGCGGCACCGAAACCGGCGGTTGCGCCGCCCGCTGCGGCTGAGCCGAGCTTCTTGGATGACCTGACCGACAACCCGCTGATGCTCCCAGGCATCGGCGCAATCCTCGTACTCGCAGCCGGCTATGGCTGGTACGCGATGCGCCGGCGCCGACGCGACGAGCAATATGATGACGGCGTGGTCGACACCGAAGGCTTTGCCACCAATTCGCTGTTTGGCACCACTGGTGGTCAGAACGTCGACACCAGCGAAGAGAAGTTCGAGGAAGATACTCGCGACAGCGGTGTGCAGGTGCATCCCACCGAGGTTGATCCGGTCGCCGAGGCCGAGGTCTATGTCGCCTACGGGCGGGAGGCGCAGGCCGAGGAAATCCTCGTCGAGGCCTTGCGCCGCCAGCCGGAACGCCAGGCGATCCGGGCCAAGCTGCTCGAGATTTACGCGGGTCGCGAAGATCTCGAGGCCTTCAACGCGGTGGCAGCGGAAATGCACGCGATGACTGGGGGGGACAACGAAGAGTGGACCCAGGTGGCCGCGCTCGGTCATCGCCTTGACCCTGCCAATTCCTTGTATTCGGACTTGGCCGACGACGATGTGTTGGCCGACGAGCCGGCGCAGCTTGGCGGACTGCATCGGTCCGACTCGACGCAGGCCTCCGTCGACACGCTCACGCGGCCCGATCGGGAGCCGCCCGCCGACAAGGCGGCGATGGACTTCGAATTCGATCTGCAGGTCCCCGAAGCCGAGTCGCCGCCCGCTGAGCGCGCGCCGGCAGCCTCGTCGGCTAGCGGTCGAAGTGCTCTGGAGGAGGCGGTTGAGGGGCGCTATGAGTTGCCGACACTCGATCTGGAGCCGTCCTCGTCCGACGATCGGATGCAGGGCGAGCAGAACCGCGCGAGCGCGGGTTTCGAGGATCTCAAGATCGAATTGCCGGCACTCGACACGCAGGCCGATACTGAGCCGAAACCTGCCGCCGAGTCCGGCTCCTCCGTGCCGGAATTCGATTTTTCGTCGATCAGTCTCGATCTTGAGCCGCGTTCGGAGCCGCAGCCTGCACCGGTGTTTGCGCCTGATCCTGCGCAGTCGGTGAGCGCAGATTCGCCCGAAGAGCTGGCCACCAAGCTCGAACTGGCAGTCGCCTACGATGAGATCGGCGACAAGGACGGCGCGCGCGAACTGCTTCAGGAAGTGCTGCGTGCCGGCGACGCATCGCAAAAGGCCAGGGCGCAGGAGCTGCTCGGCAAGCTCGGGTGATTGGAATTCATATTCTCGCAGCGGGGAGGCCTGGCTTCCCCGTTTTTGTTTTACCGCGCCGCCGCTGCCCGGTTGATGTGCTTGGCCAGTCGCCGTGTTCCGGTGCAACCCCCGGCGCGAGGATCGCCTGATGCGGTTGGCGCTGACTGTTGCCTATGACGGCGGTGCATTCAACGGCTGGCAGACCCAGCCGGGCGGCACCGCGGTCCAGGATGTGCTCGAAGCGGCGCTCGGATCGGTCGCCGGCCATCCGGTGTCCACGATTTGCGCTGGGCGCACCGACGCTGGAGTGCATGCGCTCGCGCAATTGGTGCATTTCGACACCGACGCTCAGCGTCCGGACTCTGCCTGGATTCGTGGCGTCAATTCGCACTTGCCCGAGGGGGTCGCGGTCCAGCATTGCAATCTCGTCGATGCTGCCTTTCATGCGCGCTTTTCGGCCGCCAGGCGCGCGTACACCTATTTGATCTATCGCGGCGCGCAGCGCCATCCGCTGTACGCAGCGCACACCGGATGGTGCTTTCGTGAGCTGGATCTTGCCGCGATGGCTCAGGCCGCGCAGGCGCTGCTCGGCGAGCATGACTTTTCGGCGTTTCGCTCATCGCAATGCCAGGCACGCTCGCCAGTGCGTACGGTGCACCGGGTCATGGTGCGCGAGCAAGGACCCTTGGTAATTCTTGAGCTGCAGGCCAATGCATTCCTGCATCACATGGTGCGCAACATCGTCGGTGCGCTGGTCTGGATCGGCCTGGGCCGACGGCCGGCGCAGTGGATCGCCGAGCTTCTCGACAGTCGTGACCGTCGCCTCGCGGCACCAACCTTTGCCGCGCAGGGGTTGTACCTGACCGGCGTCGACTATCCTGCACACTATCAATTACCGACCTGGCCTGCGGCTGCCGTTCCGCTGGCCTCATGAGCACCATGCGAACCAGAATCAAGTTTTGCGGGCTGGTGCGGCCCGTCGATGTCGATACAGCGGTGGCCCTCGGAGTCGATGCGATCGGCTTCGTGTTCTATCCGAAGAGCCCGCGTGCGCTTGCCGCACACGAGGCGGTCGCACTGCGCCGGCGTTTGCCGTCCTATGTCGCTGCGGTCGGTCTGTTCGTCAATGCGGCGCCAGAACAGATCCGGGCGACCGCCTCGCAAGCCGGTCTGGACGTCATCCAGTTTCATGGCGACGAAACCGCGCAGCAGTGTGAGCAGGCCACCCCGGACGGGCTCGCGTATTGGCGTGCGGTGCGAATGCGTGGACCGGGCGATTTGCTAGAATCGCTCGCGAGTTTTGAACGAGCCGAGGCGCTGCTGGTCGATTCGTTCAGCGAGGGCTTCGGGGGCAGCGGTCAACGCTTCAACTGGAGCTGGATACCGGCCACCCGCGGCAAGCCGCTGGTGATGTCCGGCGGCCTGGATGCAGACACGGTTGCAGCGGCTATTGCGGCTGTTCAGCCCATGGCGGTGGACGTGTCCAGTGGCATCCAGGGTGCCGATGCACGTGTGAAAGATCAGGCAAGGATGGAGCGGTTCGTCGCCGCTGTCATTGAGGCCGATGCGAGGGCGAACGCCCGCGGAGCAATTTCCGAATCATGAATCCTTACGATTTCCCCGACGCCCGCGGCCATTTTGGTCCGTATGGCGGAATCTTTGTGGCTGAGACCCTGGTGCATGCGCTCGAAGAGTTGCGCCAGGCCTATGACCACTACCGCAACGATCCGCAGTTCATTGCCGAGTTCAACGATGAGCTGAAGCATTTTGTCGGCCGCCCCAGCCCGATCTACCACGCCAAGCACTGGTCGAAAAAGCTCGGTGGCGCGCAGATCTACTTCAAGCGGGAAGATCTTAACCACACCGGCGCGCACAAGATCAACAACACGATCGGCCAGGCGCTGCTCGCCGCGCGCATGGGCAAGCCGCGCGTCATCGCTGAGACCGGCGCAGGTCAGCACGGCGTGGCCACCGCCACGATTACGGCCCGCTTCGGCATGGAGTGCGTGGTCTACATGGGGAGCGAAGACGTCGCTCGCCAGGCGCAAAACGTGTATCGGATGA
>JALRBB010000125.1 GCA_023257915.1 Quisquiliibacterium sp.
TACAGAATCAGGTCACGCTCGACGAGAATCGGGACCTGTCCGTACGGATTCATGATCGAGATATCTTCGGGCTTGTTGTAGAGATCGACGTCACGGATCTCAAAGTCCATGCCCTTCTCGAACAGCACGAAGCGGCAGCGCTGGCTGAACGGGCAGGTTGTGCCCGAATACAAGACCATCATGGCGAGCGGCTCCTTGAGTCTTTCGATTCCAGAAAAAAATCAGGGTGAGCCTGCCTTCGGCTCACCCCGGCGTGGCGATTGCCAATGCTTACTTGACGTCCTTCCAGTACTCGCGGTTCAGCCACCAGGCAAGAACCGTGAAGAACGAGAGGAAGATCAATACCCAGACACCCATGCGAGTACGCGTCTTGGCGGTGGGGTCAGACATGTAGGTGACATAGGCGACCAGGTCGGCGATCGCTTCGTCGTACTGCGGCTGAGACATCTGACCGCCCTGCGCCTTGCCCAGCGTCAGCGTCCGGCCCTCATGCGGGTTCCCATCGGCGATCTTGGTGACCGCCGTACTCGACAGCCCGGACGGTTCAATCGTGGTGACGGTCTTCTGGAAACCGCTGACCTGCCCGGTCTTGGCGTCCTTGACTGCGCGGACCTCTTCGATCGTCGCGCCACGCGCGCCCTGCAACTGCCACAGCACATGCGGCATGCCGACCGACGGGAACACCGCGTTGTTCCAGCCCGTCGGGCGGGATGCATCGCGGTAGTAGGTACGCAGATACGTGTAGAGCCAGTCGGAACCCGAACCGTCCGAAGAAGATCGCGACCGTGTGATGATCGACAGATCGGGCGGCAGCGCACCAAACCAGGACTTGGCATCGGCCGGTGCCATTGCAATTTTCATCTGCTCGCCGACCTTGTCGGCCGTGAACAGAAGATTCGCCTTGATCTGCTCGTCGGTCAGACCGATGTCGGTCAGCCGGTTGTAGCGCATCGATGACGCTGCATGACAGTTCAGGCAGTAGTTGACGAACAGCTTGGCACCGCGCTGCAGCGCTGCCTGATCGGTAAGCTTCTCGACCGGGAAGTGATCCAACGGATAACCACCACCCGCGGCCTGAGCAGTGGATAGGCTGGCGAAGGTGAGCAGCGCAGCAGCGATTCTGAAGATCTTTTTCATCTCTTTTCCAAGCTCCGACGACCTTAGTGCGCTTCGAAGGTAACGCGATCCGGCACCGGCTTGAACTCGCCCATCCGGCTCCACCAAGGCATCAGCAGGAAGAACGAGAAATACAGCAGCGTGCCGATCTTGGAAATCAGATTACCGATCGGCGACGGCGCGAGCACGCCAAAGTAGCCGAGCACGATGAAGATCGACACAAAGATGCCGTAGACCCATTTGTGCCAGCCCGGGCGATAGCGCAGCGATCTGGCCGGGCTGTTGTCGAGCCAGGGGAGCGCAAAGAAGATCATCACCGACGCACCCATCGCGACCACACCCCAGAACTTGGCCTCGACCAGCAGAAAACCGCCAATCAGCGCCAGGCTGGCGACCGGTCCGATCAGTCGGCTTGCGCCGTTGCGCGAACCGACGAAGGTCAGCAGCGCATAGATGATCAGGAACGGAGTCATCCAGAACAGCAGGAAGTCTTCGGTGGTGGCGCGCAGGATCGAGTAGAACGGGGTGAAATACCAGACCGGCGCGATATGCGGCGGGGTCTTGAGCGGATCGGCCGGGATGAAGTTGTTGTACTCGAGGAAGTAACCGCCAAACTCGGGCGCGAAGAACACCACCGCCGAGAACACGATCAGGAACACCGAAACACCGAGCAGGTCATGCACCGTGTAATACGGATGGAACGGGATGCCGTCGAGCGGAACACCGTTGGCATCCTTCTTGGCCTTGATGTCCACTCCGTCCGGATTGTTCGAGCCCACTTCGTGCAACGCGACGATGTGCGCGGCGACCAAGCCAAGCAGCACGAGCGGCACCGCGATGACATGGAACGAGAAGAACCGGTTCAGCGTGGCATCGCTGACCACGTAGTCACCCCGGATCCAGACCGAAAGTTCCGGCCCGATGAACGGGATTGCCGAGAACAGGTTGACGATGACCTGTGCGCCCCAGTAGGACATCTGCCCCCAGGGAAGCAGATAGCCCATGAAGGCCTCGGCCATCAGGCACAGGAAGATCAGGCAACCGAAGATCCAGATCAGTTCGCGTGGCTTGCGATAGGAGCCGTACATCAGGCCGCGGAACATGTGCAGGTAGACAACGACGAAGAACGCCGACGCACCGGTGGAATGCATGTAGCGAACCAGCCAGCCGTAAGGCACGTCGCGCATGATGTACTCGACGCTTGCAAACGCGACCGGCACCCCGGAGGCATTCAGCGAGGCATCCGGTTTGTAATGCATGACCAGGAAGATGCCGGTCAGGATCTGGATGACCAGCACCAGCATCGCCAGCGAACCGAAGAAATACCAGAAGTTGAAGTTCTTCGGCGCG
>JALRBB010000146.1 GCA_023257915.1 Quisquiliibacterium sp.
ACGCACTACCCACCACATGCGGGTTGTGATGCAGGATCTGGAAGTAAAAGTCGCGCCAGATCAGCTCCGAGAGCCAGGTGCGCGCGCCGTCGGCAGCAGCAGGCTCGGCGCGTTCGACCTGCAGTGCAAAGCGCACCAGCCGACGCAGCGCGATGGTGCCAAAGCGCAGATGCACCGACAGGTAGGACGGGCCGCGCACCGCCGGGAAGTCGCGACTGCGCTGGTAGTCGCCGATGCGCGACTGAAACTCATCGAACAGCCGCTCGGCACCGCTCGCGCCGGTTGGAATCTTCAGCTCAGACAAGTTGGTGGTCTGAAACCCAATGTCTTGCAAGCTCGGCACGCCGACCGCCGCGTAACCGATCGCCGCATCCGGCTGCGCTGGCGGCGGTGCCAGCCGGCCGTCGAAGTGCACCGGGCATTCTGCGATATCAGCCTCGGTCAGCCGACGACGCCAGGCATTGCGATATGGCGTGAAGACCGAGAACGGCTTGCCCGCGCCGGTCAGCACTTCAGCCTTCTCGAAGATCACCTGGTCCTTGAAGCTGCACCAAAGCCGACCGTCACGCGCCAGCGCCTGGGCGACCTGCGCATCGCGTGCCACCGCCTGCGGTTCGTAGTCATGGTTTGCATAGACCGCATCCACACCGAGCCGGGCTGCGAGCTGCGCAATCGCGTCGCGGGCGTGCGCATGCAGCACGATCAGCCCGCCGCCGGCCGCCCGCAGCGTTGCATCGAGCTCGACCAGGCTGTCCCAGATGAACTCGACCCGGCGGTCGCTCCGGGTGGGCAGGGCATCCAGAATCTCGCGATCGAACACGAAGACGCACCAGACGCGCTGCCCGTCGGCCAGCGCTTCGGACAGCGCCCGATGATCGTCGCTGCGCAGGTCGCGCCGTAGCCAGACCAGGATGCCTTGATGGAGTCGAGTCATGGGAAAGCTTGCCGAGAGTTCTTGAAGTTAGCGCACGCTTGCGTCGAGGCGGCCAGGATGAAATGGCCTTTTAGCCGCATCGGTTTTTCGCAGGGATGGCGGCGGGCGCTCGTCCGGGGCGTCGATTGTGCCTCTGGGGGCCGGTCTTTACAATGAGGCCTCACCCATCGATCCGCATTCCGGTCGTGCCATCCGGCCCGCGCCGGCCAGGATCCGCGCAAGGCAGTATGGAAACCGATCAGGCCTCGAATCTCAGCAATCACTTTCTGGTCGCCATGCCCGGTCTGGCCGACCCGAACTTTGGCGGCAGCGTGGTGCTGATCGCTGAGCACGGCCCCGAGGGCGCGCTTGGCGTCGTCATCAACCGGCCGATGGAAATTGACCTCGCCACCTTGTTCGAGCGGGTCGATCTGCGCCTGGACCGCGCCGGACGCGGCGCTGCGCCGGTCTACTACGGCGGCCCAGTGCAGATGGACCGCGGCTTCGTGCTGCATCGTTCGGTCGGCTCCTGGGGTTCGACGGTGCAGGTTGGCGAGGAGGTCGGGCTCACGTCTTCCAAAGACATCCTGGAAGCCTATGCGGCCGGTGAGGGACCGGAGCACATGATGGTCACGCTCGGCTATTCCGGCTGGGGACCGGGGCAACTTGAGGACGAGATCGCGCGCAATTCCTGGCTGACCGCACCGGCCACGCCGGAGGTGATCTTCGACACGCCGGTCGAGTTGCGCCTGAATCGGGCGTTTGGACTGCTCGGCATCGACCCGGCTTTCCTGTCCTCGGCCGTTGGCCACGCCTGATCCACTTCCGATCATTCGCCGACCTGTGGCCACCGCC
>JALRBB010000184.1 GCA_023257915.1 Quisquiliibacterium sp.
GACCAGACAGCCCAAAAATTCCAGCCACACCTTGTTGCGATACGAAAAACCCCCGACGAATACGTCAATTCGCACATGCGTATTCTTCACGTAGGCGTAGCCGAGCCAGGTGGTGAACAAAAAGGTATGAATCTGCCACTCAAGCTCCTGCAGCCGGGTCGAGCCCAACATCGGAAGCTGAAAACCGAACTTGCGGGTAATGACGTCGAAGGTGATGACCGTAATACAGGCCACGAACATCCACGAAAACCAGTGAGCGACGCGTTCAAGCGCCCAATCGATCCGGTTGCTTAAACGCAGGAGAAATTCCATCAGAGTCGACTCCGTTTGAGCCTGCTGCAGCCTTGCCCGGGGTGGCTCCGGACCAGACACTGCTCGGGGGGGGTTCACGAAAAGACGCCGCCCTTCCGGGCGGCGCCGTCACTCCCAATTACCGCTAGGACGGGAACTGATTACTGCAGATAGCCTAGATCTTTCCAGATTGCATATTCCTTACGGAACGCCGCGTAGGAATCCCAGGCCTTCTTGAACTCGGGGCTCTTGGCAGCCTGCTCAGCCGCAACCTCGTTCCAGGCCTTCTCGAAATGACCAAGCATTTCCGGCGACCAGCGATGCAGCGTCACGCCCTTGGCCTTGATCTCGGTGAGCGCCTTACCCTGACCAGCCTCACCCTCGGCGAACTGTTGCAGCATCAGCGCGTCACAGGCGGTCTCGATGATCGCCTTTTGCGCGTCGCTGAACTCAGCCCATTTCTTCTTCGAGATGATCAGCTCGTTGACCGTGGTCTGCTGATGCCAGCCCGGGAAGTAGTAGTGCTTGGCGACCTGGTGGAAACCGAGCGTCAGGTCCATCATCGGCATCGAGAATTCGGTGGCGTCGATGGTGCCCAGTTGCAGCGCCTGGAAAATTTCGCCAGCTTGCAGAAGCTGGGTCGACACCCCGAGCTTTTGCATCACGTTGGCGCCCAGACCGAAGAAACGCATCTTCAGGCCCTTCAGATCCTCAACCGACTTGATCTCCTTGCGGAACCAGCCGGATGCTTCCGGCGAGATCAGGCCGCAGGGGATGACCTCGACGTTGTACTTGGCGTGCAGTTCCTTCATCAGCTTGGTACCGCCACCGTGCTTGAACCAGGCCATGTACTCGCCGGCACCCGGGCCGAACGGCACCGATGCGTACATCGCAAACGCGATGTCTTTTCCGGTCCAGAAACCCGACACCGTCCAGGCCATGTCCAGCGAGCCATTGCCCACCGCATCAAGGTACTGGTTGGCAGGAACCAACGCGCCAGGCTCGAAGCCCTTGACGTCAATCGAACCACCAGACATGTCGCGCAGCATCTTGACCAGACGCATCTCGGTCGGGCCGAGCAGACCGGTGGTGGTCGGGAACGCGAAACCCATCTGGGCGCGGACTTTCTTGTCTGCTGCGTTGGCGTCGGAGCCGAAGCTACCGAAGGCCATGCCGACTGCGACCGCAACCGCGGCCAGTTTCTTCAATGCCATTTGAGATCTCCTCCATCGCGACGCTATTCGCGTCGGGCGCACCGGGCGCCGGTTTTCTTTGGTTACACCCGCACCCTGAGGTGCTTGGTGGTCGGACGCTAACATGGTCTGCAGAGCTTCGCAAATTCCCCGGCTGTCGATCAAAGGTGTCGGCACTGATCGTTTCAGCTTCCGGAAAGTGCCAAATTGAGGTGGTGCCCGCAGCAGCACGCGCCGAAATCGCACCGGCTCTTGCTCACCGCTCAGACCTGCGCCGCGAGCCGGCAAGCCTGGTCGATCGCCCGCTTCGCATCGAGCTCCGCCGCCTCGAACGCACCACCGACCAACGTGGTCGCGACACCAGCTGCACTCAACTCGTCATACAAGGTTCGTAACGGCATCTGTCCGGCGCAAACGATCACGGTGTCAAGCTCGAAAAGGCGTGGCTCGCCATTGACCAGCGCGTGCAGTCCGGAATCGTCGATTCTCAGATACTCGACGCCATTGAGCATCTGCACCCCGCGAGCAGCGAGTGTCGCTCGGTGGGTCCAGCCGGTGGTGCGCCCCAGCGTCTTGCCGACCGGATCGATCTTGCGCTGCATCAGATAGACGAGACGATCGGCGGCGGCCACCCGGCGTTCCACTCCGGTGACCCCGCCACGTGGATGATTGCGAAAATCAATGCCCCATTCCTGGGCAAAGACTTCGATGTCCAGCGAGGCAGACTTGCCTGCATGGGTGATCAACTCGGCCACGTCGAAACCAATGCCCCCTGCCCCGATGATCGCCACCCGCCGGCCAACCGGTTTGCGCTCCAGGATCGCGTCGATATAGCCAATCACCATCGGATGATCGATACCTTCAATTTCCGGTTTGCGTGGCGTGATACCGGTCGCAATGACGACTTGATCGAACCCTCCGGCGACAAGCATCGCGGCATTGACCGACGTGCCCAGACGCACGTCGACCTGGTGCAATTCCATCATCCGGGCGTAGTAACGCAAGGTCTCGTGAAATTCCTCCTTGCCCGGCACCCGCTTGGCCAGGTTGAACTGCCCGCCGATCTCGGCAGCGGCATCGAACAGCGTCACCCGATGACCCCGCAGCGCGGCCACATGCGCATAGGCGAGCCCTGAAGGCCCGGCGCCGACCACAGCAATACGCAGCGGCCTGGCCGCTGGCGGGTATTGCAACAGCGTTTCGTTGCAGGCACGTGGATTGACCAGGCAGCTGACCTGCTTGCGCCCGCCGAAGGTATGGTCAAGGCAGGCCTGGTTGCAGGCAATGCAGGTATTGATTTCGTCCTCGCGGCCCTGCGCGGCTTTCAGGACCAGTTCCGGGTCAGCCAGCATCGGACGAGCCATCGATACGATGTCGGCATCGCCGCGAGACAGCACGTCTTCTGCCACCTGCGGCATGTTGATCCGGTTGCTGGTGATCATCGGAACGCCCACCTCCTTGCGCAGCCGGCCGGTCACCTGGGTGAACGCGGCGCGGGGCACCATCGTGGCAATCGTCGGTACCGGAGCCTCGTGCCAGCAAAAGTGGGTGCTGATGATGTTCACGCCCTCCGCCTCGACCGCCTTGGCCAGTGACACCACCTCGTCCCACGCCAACCCGTTCTCGAGCATGTCCATTGCCGCAATGCGGAACACCAGGATGAACTCCGGTCCGACGGTGGCCCTGACCCGCCGGATCACTTCGACCGCGAAACGCATCCGGTTTTCCCAGCTGCCCCCCCAGCGATCGGTGCGCAGATTGGTCTTTTGCACGAGAAAGGTGCTGATCAGGTAGCCCGCCGAACCGATGATTTCGACGCCGTCATAGCCGGCCAGCTTTGCCATCGCCGCACAGTTGGCGAAGTCTGCGATCTGCTTTTCGACTCCCTCTTCGGTGAGCTCGTTCGGCTTGAAGCGTCCGATCCGAGACTTGACCGGCGACGGCGCGACGCAAATCTCCTTGGCGACCAGCGGACCCGAGTGCAGGATCTGCAGACAGATCTTCACCTCGGGGTCGGCCGCATGCACCGCCTGCGTGATTTTGCGGTGCTGCAGCGCTTCTTCCGGAGTCGACAGCTTGGCACCGGTACCGCCCTCTTCATTGGGCGCGATGCCGCCGGTGATGATCATGCCGACACCGCCGCGCGCCCGTTCGGCAAAGAAAGCGGCCATCCGCTCAAAGCCGTTCTCGGCCTCCTCCAGGCCGGTATGCATCGAGCCCATCAGCGCCCGGTTCTTCAGGCGAGTAAAGCCCAGATCGAGCGGGGCGAACAGACGGGGGTAACGGGAGCCTTGCTGGTTCATTGGATCGACCTCATGCGCAATCGCGTCTGCATCCGAGCGCTCGCCCGGCGAGGCGGCGCGAATTTTGCCGAAATGGTATCCGCACCGGCTGCGGCATGGATCGAAGCAGGCCTGTGTACTGGAACCGATACAAGCCCGCGCGCGCTTCAAAACGTACAATGACGGCTTTTGCTGGGTCGCGCGCAGCGGCCAGCCGCAAGTCGCCAGCCGGCGAAGATCGACGGTCTCGCGAAGATTCGCCCGAACCCGCGACCTTGCGGCGTTCAACCTGAGGAACTCCGATGTCGCTGAAATGCGGAATCGTCGGCCTGCCCAACGTCGGCAAGTCCACGCTGTTCAATGCACTGACCAAGGCCGGCATCCAGGCCGAGAACTACCCTTTTTGCACGATCGAGCCCAACGTGGGCATCGTCGAAGTGCCTGACCCGCGACTGGACGCACTGGCGGGCATCGTCAAGCCGCAACGCGTGATGCCGGCCACCGTCGAATTTGTCGATATCGCGGGGCTGGTCGCCGGCGCCTCGAAGGGTGAAGGGCTGGGCAACCAGTTTTTGGCCAACATCCGCGAGACCGATGCAATCGTGCATGTGGTTCGTTGTTTCGAGGACGAGAACGTGGTGCACGTGTCCGGACGCATCGACCCGCTATCTGACATCGAGGTCATCAACACCGAGCTGGCGCTGGCCGACATGGCCACCGTCGAGAAAGCCTTGGTGCGCTACGGCAAAGTCGCGCGTGCTGGCGGCGACAAGGAGGCGCAGCGACTGGTCGTGGCGCTCGAAAAATGCATGACTGCGCTCGACCAGGCCAAACCGGTGCGCTCGGTCGATCTCTATGAAGAAGAAAAGGCGGTGCTACGCCCGTTGTGCCTGATCACGGCCAAACCGACGATGTACGTGGCCAACGTCAAGGAAGGCGGCTTCGAGAACAATCCGCATCTGGCGGCGGTGCAAGCGCTGGCCGATTCCGAGGGCTCGATCGTCGTGCCGGTGTGCGCCGCGATCGAGGCCGAAATCGCCGATCTGTCCGACGAGGACAAGCAGGTGTTCCTCGAGGACATGGGCATGACCGAGGCGGGCCTGGACCGCGTGATCCGCGCCGCGTTCAAGCTGCTGGGCCTGCAGACTTACTTCACCGCCGGCGAAAAGGAAGTCCGCGCCTGGACCGTGCGAGTCGGCGCTACCGCACCGCAGGCGGCCGGCGTGATCCACACCGATTTCGAACGTGGCTTTATCCGCGCCGAGACGATCGCCTTCGAGGAATACATCGCCTGCAAGGGCGAGACCGGTGCCAAGGAAAAGGGCAAGATGCGGCTCGAGGGCAAGGACTATGTGGTGCGTGACGGCGATGTCATGCATTTCCGCTTCAACGTCTAATCGTTTTTAGGACAATCCCATGAGCTTCGACAAGGAATCGGAATCCTTGGGTTTTTCTTCACTGGACGAGCTTCCGGTTCGCTACATCGACCGCACGCACGCCTGGTACGACGCGCTCGGCACGAACAACCACTATCGCTACGCGTCGTTCGACGAAGTGCCGTTCACGCGACTGGCCAAACCGCTGTCGCAATGCCGGGTCGCGCTTCTGACCACTGCGGCGCGCTTTGACCCGGACAAGGGGCAGCAGGACAGCAAGGCGCCCTACAACGCGGGCGCAAAGTTCTATAACGCCTACACCGGCAGCACCGCAATCGACCACGACCTGCGCATCTCGCATGTCGGCATCAATCGACGCGAACTTACTGACGACTCGCACTGCTGGTTTCCGCTGCCAGCGCTACGACGTGCGGCCGCAAGCGGCCATATCGGGGAAGTGGCGCCGCGCTTCATCGGTGTGCCGACCAACCGTAGTCAACGTCACACAATACAAACCGATTGCCCGGAAATTCTGGCGCTGTGCCAGGAGGACGCGATCGACGCGGCAGTGCTGGTCGCCAACTGCCCGGTCTGTCATCAGACGATGTCACTGACCGCGCGCTACCTGGAGGCTGCCGGCATCCCCACCGTGGTGATGGGTTGCGCCAAGGACATCGTCGAGCAGTGCGGCGTGCCGCGCTTTCTGTTCAGCGACATGCCGCTGGGCAATGCCGCTGCGCGACCGTTCGACGCACTGTCTCAGGATTCGACGATGGCGATGGCGCTCGAGTTGCTCGAGTCTGCCTTCTTGCCGCGCACGACCGTGCAAAATCCGCTGCGCTGGAATCGCGACCCGAGCTGGAAGTTTCATGTGCTCAATGCCGCTGCGCTGTCGCCCGAAGAGCTTGAGCGGCGCAAGGAGGAACAGCGCCAGATCAAGCGCACCGCGCAGGCGGTCCGCGATGCTGATATCGCAGGCAGAGGCTAAATGACGTCGGGCAAGATGTTCGAGGGCGTGAAGATCCTGGACTTCACGCATTATCTGGCCGGCCCATTTTGCACACTTCAACTGGCGCTGCAAGGCGCTGACGTGATCAAGATCGAACCGCTTGGCGGCGAAGCGTCACGCCAGGCGAGCACCGCCGAACCGATTTGGTCAGACCGCCGCATGACGCCTTCCTGGGTCGCAGTCAACGCGAACAAGCGTAGCCTGGCGCTCGATCTGGCCAAGCCGCAAGCGGTCGACATCATCCACAAGCTGGTGCTTGAGGCCGACGTGGTCTGCGAGAACTTCCGACCCGGCGTGATGGACAAGCTTGGCATCGGCTGGGCGCAGCTGCGCGAGATCAACCCCAGGCTGATCTACTGTGCGATTTCCGGCTTCGGCACCACCGGCCCGGAGCGCCGCACGCCAAGCTTCGACGGCAAGATTCAGGCGATGTCGGGCCTGATGTCGATCACTGGCGAACCTGAATCCGGTCCGATGCGCGCCGGGTTTCCGCTGGGCGACATCTCCACCGGCATCACCGCGGCGTTCGCGCTGGCCGGCGCGCTGTTCCAGCGCACACACACTGGCAAGGGCCAGCTCGTGGATGTCGCAATGCTGGACTCGATGCTGAACTTTCTTTGCTATCCCGTTAGCGAGTATCTGGTCACCGGCCATGTGCAGCCACAGTCGGGAAACCTGTCGATCACGCGTAAACCGACCGCAGCACGCTTTCGCTGCAAGAGCGGCTATATCGTGCTGGCTGCGCTGACCGATGCCCAGTGGGAACGGCTGATGAAGACGGTCGGCTGCGAGCAATTGCTCGCCGATCCACGCCTTGCCGACTGGCCGTCGCGAATCGCGCATGGCGACGAGGTGCATCGGGTCGTCGAAGCCGCTTTGTGCGATGAAGACGCCGAAACCTGGGAAACCCGGCTGCTTGCTGCCGACGTCCCCTGCGGCCGGGTGCGGGACATCGCCGAGGTGGTCGCGCTGCCGCAACTGGCGCATCGCGGCACCGTGCAACAGGCACAGACCCCGTGGGGGCCGGTACGGCTGGCCGGATCGGGCTTTCAGCTCGAACACGGTAACGGCGGCGTTGATCAACCAATCGCCCGGCCGGGCGAACACAGCCGCGCGATCCTGGCCTCGCTCGGCTACGACGATGCCGCGTTCGATGCGCTTTGCTCGGCTGGCATCACAGAAGCCAGCGATTGAGATCCAGACCACCATGACCACGACCCGCTCCACCGCCACGGTTTCCCCGCATGACTATCGCTTCTGGACCGACGAGAAACTGCGCAATGCCGACACCGACCGCCAGGGTCATGTGAACAACGTCACCGTTGCGGTCTTCTTCGAGGCAGGCCGCATCGAAGTGCTGGACCATCCAGACAACGCCGCGATCCGGCGCGACCATGGTGTGGTCGTCGCCCGCCAGCTGATCCAGTACAAAAAGGAGTTGTTCTATCCGGGCACGGTGCGGGTCGGTACCCGGGTCAGCCGGATCGGCACCAGTTCCTTCGACTTCGAGCAGGTTCTGGTCGGACAGGACGGCATCGCAGCGACCGGCGAAGCCACCTGCGTGCTGATCGACCGCGTCACGCGCAAGCCGGTGCCAATACCGCCCTCGATGCGACTGCATCTGACCGGCCGGGCTGACTGAGCCAGGTACCGGACCACCAAGAACACCCACTGCCACCGGCCATGGACACCCTGGTCGCTCTCGGACCGCTGCTGCTAGTCATGGGCCTGCTCGCCTCGGGCAGGACGACCGCGCTGACTGCCGGCAGCCTGGGGCTGGCGGCGACACTGCTGGTTGCAATCGCCTGGGTAAGGCTGCCGGCGGACCGCCTCGCACATGAGACCGGTGTCGGCCTGTGGCTGTCCTGGCTGGTTGTGTCGATCATCGCCTCCGGAATGTATTTTCATCTGTGCACGCAGACCCGAGGAGTCAGCCAGCCGGCCGCGATTGGCAACGCAACGCCGCAGCGCCTTTGGTCCGCATGCTTTCTGCTTGCACCGTTCGCGGAATCGGTGACCGGCTTCGGGGTTGGCTACATCGTCGCGCTCGGCGCACTGCAACGACTGGGCGTGCACGGCATCACTGCGCTGATGCTTGGCCTGTTCAGTCAGTCGCTGGTGCCCTGGGGGGCGCTTGCGGTCGGCACAACGGTCGGAGCCAGCCTCGCGTCGATGCCGGTCAATCAGCTCGGGCTTTACACCGCTTTGCTGCAGGGACCGATCCATGCGCTTTACCTGCTGATCTACTGGCGCATCCTGGCGGGCGCCGGCATCCGGGTGCCTCTGGTTCGCAAGCTCGACGACCTGCTATGGACCGTCTTGCTGATCGCGCTGCTGGCACTGGCCAACGCCTACACCGAGGTCGAGATCGCTGGCGCCGGCCCGACCGCACTGCTGCTGGCGATCCGCTACTGGCGCGACGAGCGCCCTAGCCTGACGCGGGCAGTCCAGGCGCTGCGCGCGCATGCCCCGTATGTCGCGCTAACCTTGGTGCTGTGCGCGACTCGGCTGCTGGGTCCGTTGCGCGATACGTTACGTCCGCTCTGGGTCTGGCAGCCGTTCAACGATCAGCCAGCATTCGCGCCCTTGTACGCGGCCGGCTTCTGGCTGCTGGTGGTCGGCACCTTGACGGTCTGGCGCCACGGCGCGGATCTTGCGCCGGTGTTCCGACAGACGCTGCGCGGTGCCTGGCGCTCCTGCGGCGTCACGGTCTCGTTCCTGGTGATGGCGCAACTCTATGTCGGTGCCGGTCTGGCCGCGCAGCTCGCATCCGCGCTGCAGGCGCTGGCCGGCGATGCCGCGGTCGGAGGTATCCCGCTCTTTTCGGCGGTCAGCGGCTTTCTGACCGGCAGTGGCGCGGCCTCGAACGCGATGCTGATGCCGATGGTCACTGCGCTGGCCAATGGCGTTGGCGTCAGTGTCGCGCTGCTCGCCGCGGTGCAGAACAGCGTCTGCACGAACCTGAGCATGCTGTCGCCGATCCGGGTGTCGATGGGGGTCGGAGTGATCCGGCTCGGGGCCGGCGCGGATCCCAATGCAAGCGAACCCAGGCTGACCGAGTCCGATATCTATCGACGTTCGCTCGGGCTTGCGCTGGCGCCTGTCGCGATCGGACTGATCGCGGTCGCGGCGATTGCAATCGTCAGCCGCTGAGCGTTCTGGAACCGTCAGGCAGGGCCCAAGGTCCGGCACCGCGATCTCAGGCCGCGAAAGAGTCGTCGGATCAAGCGGCGCCGGATTTACCGGCCTGCTCACCATGCAAGGCCAGGTACTTGGCCATTAGCTGCTGTGGCGTCTCCGACCTGGCCGGGTCATTGGGGATGCACGATACCGGGCACACCTGCTGACACTGCGGCTCATCGAAATGCCCGACACATTCGGTGCACCGGTTCGGATCGATCTGGTAGATCTCCGGACCCATCGAGATCGCATCGTTCGGACACTCGGGCTCGCAGACGTCGCAGTTGATGCATTCGTCGGTGATCATCAGCGCCATGGCGAACTCCGCAACCTGGCCGTCTCGTGAAGATGCCGCATCGCCGCTCAGGCCTTCGGTGCGCGACCAAGTTCGCGCAGCTTGGCCGGCAAACGGTCGAGTACGACCTGGGGCACGAACTTGCCAATATCACCGCCCATCAGTGCGATCTCGCGCACCAGCGTGCCGGAAACGAACTGATGCTGCTCGCCCGGGGTCAGGAACACGGTCTCGATCTCGGGCATCAGATGCCGGTTCATGCCGGCGAGCTGGAACTCGTATTCGAAATCCGCGACCGCGCGCAGCCCACGGATAACCACGCGCGCGCCATTGGCGCGCAGCAGATCGACCAGCAGGCCGGAAAAACTGATGACTCGCACATTCGACAGATCGGCCAACGCCTCGCGCGCGATGTCCAGCCGTTCGGATGGCGTGAACAGCGGGTTCTTGCCCTTGCTCTCGGCGACCGCGACGATCAGTTCGCTGAACAGGCCGGCCGCACGCCGGACCAGATCCTCATGGCCGCGGGTCAGCGGATCGAAGGTGCCCGGATAAATCGCAAGAGTCATGATTCGCCTTTCGTCGGATTGCCTGCGCGCAACAGATGGTAGAACACCTGGCCCGCGCGATCGGCCTTGACAAGCGCCCAGCGGGTGCCCAGCCACTGCACGATTTCATCATCAGTCAGTGCCTGCTCCGACTCAACATAGAGACGCGCGCCATCCGCGAGCACCGGTGCAAGCCTGGGCAGAACTTTGTCGAGCCAGCCCTGCCCGAACGGCGGATCCAGAAAAACCAGGTCGAACCTGTGCCCGGCAGACTGGGCCTGCGACAGCGCAGACAGCGCATCGCTGGCCACTAGTCGCACTTGATCCGCCTTGAGCTTGTCGAGCACTTGAGCGATCGCGCGCAGCGCCCGTCGGTCGGTTTCGACCAGCCAGACGCTTTGCGCGCCGCGTGAGGCAGCCTCAAGTCCGAGCGCGCCGGTCCCGGCGAACAGGTCCAGGCAGTGCAGGCCGCTCAGGTCATGGCCGAGCCAGTTGAACAGTGTCTCGCGCACACGATCCGGCGTTGGCCGCAGCCCGGGCACGTCCGGCACCTGCAGCGGCGTGCGCTTCCAGAGCCCGCCGATGATGCGGACCTTATGCGCAGCCTGCTCGCGGCTCACTTGCCCGGCGCCTTGCCGTCTCCGACAACGATCGTCGACAGCGCCTGCGGCCGGACATGCCGCTTGAAGGCCTCCTGCACCTGCTGCATCGTTACCGCCGACACCCGCTCGGGCCAGCGATCAAGATAGTCGAGCGGCAGACCGTAAAAACCGATTAGCGACAGGTAATCGAGAATCTTGCGATTCGAGTCGATGCGCAGTGCGAACCCGCCGACCAGATTCGCTTTGGCGGCGGCCAGTTCCTGATCGGTGGGCCCGGCCGTCAGAAAACGCTCCAGCGTGTCGCGCACGACCTGCAGTGCGGTGCCAGTCTGCTCGCGTGCGGTCTGCAGACCGATTGTGAACGGCCCGGGCTGAAGCGACGGCGAGAAGTAGGAATACACGCTGTACGCCAGGCCGCGCTTTTCGCGCACCTCATCGTAGAGCCGCGACACGAAACCGCCACCGCCGAGCACATAGTTGCCGACCAGAAGCGCAAACTGGTCCGGGTCGCCCCAGGCGATCGCCGGCAACCCGATCAGGATGTGGCTTTGCGTGGACGGATGTTCGATCCGCTGCTCGCGACCCTGCTCGATGCGCGCCACCTCGGGAACCGCCGGCGGTGCAGAACCGGCCGGCAGATTAGCGGTCAGGCGCTCGGCGATCTGTGCGGCCTGCTCGCGCGTGATCGCACCGATCATTGCGACCACGGCCCGTGACGCGGTGTAGTTGTCACGCCAGAATGCGACTAGATCCTCGCGTCCGACCGCCTCGACGCTTGCGGGTGTCGAGTCACGCCCGTACGGATGCGCGCCGTACAGGGCCTGGTTGAACGCGCGGCGGGCAATGTTGCCGGGCTTGGCCTGAGCCTCGCGCAAGCCTTGTACCGCACGTTCCTTCTCGCGCTTGAGGACCGTCTGTGGAAACGACGGACGAGTGAGCATCAGCTGCAGCGTCGACACCGCGGTCTCGAGCTCTGCCGGACTGCTCAAGGTGCGCAAGGTCACGCTGGCCCGATCATCTCCGGCCCCACCGCCGTGCTCTGCACCGACCATCGCAAATCGCTCGGCCATCGCGCTCTCGTCCAGATCGCCAGCCCCCTTGGCGAGCATCGCGTTGGTCATCGAGGCGAGCCCTTCCTTGCCTACCGGGTCGTAGCGCCCGCCCGCGTCCAGGCCGATGCTGATGTCGAGCATCGGGATCGAGGGCGCATGCACGAAATACACCCGCGCGCCGGCGGCAGTTTTCCAGTGTTCGATCGGTAGCACTGCACTGGCCAGCGACGGCCAAAGAGCTGCCACGAACGTTGCGATCGCAAGCATCAGGGCGTCAGTTGCGCCTCGCAGCGATCGCTGTCGAATGGATCGGGAACGGGTCATCTCGGATACACCGTGCGGGTTTTGATCAAGCGCAGCCATCGTCAGTGCCGGGTGCGCAGCGTGGCCTTGCCCGCGTTCGCGTCCTTGGGCAGCGGTTGCGGATCGAGCGTGACGACGGTCAGTGAGTCTTCGTCAAAATATCGGCCTGCGACATCCTGAATCTGCCTGGCGTTGACCTTGCGGATCCGCTCCAGAATCGCATCCGCATCCGCGTGCGAAAAACCACTGATCTCCAGCCCCGCCGCTTCCATCGCCTGCCCGAAGACCGAGTCGCGCTTGTAGACCCGACTGGCGACGTATTGCGCCTTGACGCGACGCAGTTCGTCTTCGCCGACACCGTCGCGCGCGATGCGGGCAATCTCGCCGCGCAGCGCCGCCTCGACATCCTCGGTGCTCTTGCCCTGTGCCGGCGTGCCGGACAGCAGAAACAACACCGGGCCGCGAGCAACCATGTCATAGCCAGCGCCGGCGCGATTGGCGACGCGACTGCCGCGAACGACCGAGCGGGTTAGCCGACCGTTTTCGTCCAGATCGAGTACCGCGGACAGCAGTTCGAGTGCATACGCATCGTCGCTAGCGTCGACCGCTTCCAGTTTGGGAACGCGAAACCCCATCAGCACCGACGGGTTTTCCGCCGGCGCCTTGATGCGCAGACGACGCACTCCGCGCTGGGCGGGTTCGATCTGCGGCTTGCGCGCGGGCAAAGCGCGAGCGGGGATGCGCCCGTAGGTCTTGTCGGCCAGATCGAAGACCTGCTTCGGATCGACGTCGCCAGCAACCACCAGCAGCGCGTTGTTCGGCGCGTACCAGTTGCGATACCACTCGCGGGTGTCCTCGACACGCATCGACTGCAAGTCGTTCATCCAGCCGACCACCGGCGAGCGCACCGGAGACGCGATGAAGGCGGCCGCCATCAGTTGTTCATAGACCAACGAGCTTGCCTGATCCTCGGTGCGCAGCCGGCGCTCTTCCATGACGACCTTGATTTCCCGCGAGAACTCTTCGGCCGTGAGCTCGAGATTCGTCATCCGGTCGGACTCCAGCTCCATGACTTTGGCCAGATGCGACTTGTGCAATTGTTGGTAATAGCCGGTGTAGTCACGCGATGTGAATGCGTTCTCACGACCGCCCAAGGCTGCGACCTGGCGCGAAAACTCCCCAGGGCCAACGGCCTTGGTCCCTTTGAACATCAGGTGTTCAAGGACATGCGCGACGCCGGTCTTGCCGTTGACTTCGTCAATCGAGCCGGCGCGATACCAGGCCATGTGCGCGACGGTTGGCGCACGATGATCTTCGATCACGATCACCTTCATGCCGTTCGCGAGCAGGCGCTCGCTGGTCTGGGCGCTGACTGCGGACGCGAACACCAGGGTCGCGAGCATCAGGGCGAATGAGCCGGGAATTCGGAACGGGTGCATGGAATGTCCGGTACGCGGGCCGATTGCGGTGAAGAAGATAGAATTGTCGCCGAAGTCGCCAGTACTTCGGGCGACCAAGTCATTGTCGCCGCGGATGCCCTGGCCCTGACAACCAAGCTGTCGGGCCAGTTGCAACGCGGGTCGAGTCCGGATTGTCGCGCGCGGCTGCAGGCTATTGCGCGATCCCCATCACCAGCAAGTGGTTCATCGTCACCCATGTTCGGTTTTCTGAGACGCAAGAAAGTCGCGCCGACCCAAACGGCCGATCCCGACATTGCGCAGGTCGCAAACGCCCAGATCGCCGATGCCGCGGCAGGCACGCCGCCCGACGCAGCACCAGACGCACCACCCGACGCGCCGCGCTCGGATTTGCCGGAAGTCGCGAGTCCTGCCACCGCGGCGTCCGTGACGGTCGCAGCCGAGCCAGCTTTGCCGCCGGCCAGCGCCCCGCCAGAGACGGCTCCTGCACCGACTGTGGCTAGCCCCGCGCCGGCCGACACCTCAGGTGCGCGCACCGGCTGGATGGCCAGGTTGCGGCAGGGCATGAGCAAGACCCGCTCCAACCTGACCGGACTGTTCAGCGGCGGCAAGATCGACGAAAACCTGTTCGAGGAACTTGAGACCGCACTGCTGGTCAGTGACGCTGGCGTCGATGCGACCCAACGACTGCTCACGGAACTGCGCGCGCGGGTCAAGAAAGACAGGCTGGGTGACGCATCCGAGGTTCGTGACGCCTTGCGCGGACTGATCACCGAATGGCTGAAACCGCTCGAGCAGCCGATCGACATCGACCGGGCGACACCGCTGGTGATGATGATCGCGGGAGTCAACGGGGCGGGTAAGACCACGTCGATCGGCAAGCTCACGCATCACCTGCAACAGGAAGGCAAATCCATCCTGCTAGCTGCTGGCGACACGTTTCGCGCGGCGGCGCGCGAACAGCTCGCCGAATGGGGTGCCCGTAACGATGTTCAGGTGATCTCGCAACAGGGCGGCGATCCGGCTGCGGTCGCTTTCGATGCAGTCGCAGCCGGCCGGGCAAGATCGGTCGGAGTCGTGATGGTGGACACCGCGGGGCGATTGCCGACCCAGACGCACCTGATGGACGAATTGCGCAAGATCCGGCGCGTCATCACCAAGGCGATGCCGGATGCGCCCCATGAGGCACTATTAGTGCTGGACGGCAACACCGGTCAGAACATGCTCGCACAGGTCAAGGCCTTCGACGAGGCAATCTCGTTGACCGGCCTGATCGTGACCAAACTGGACGGCACCGCCAAAGGCGGTGCGTTGGTGGCGCTGGCGTTGATGCGGCGCGAGCATCCGATCCCGGTCTACTTCATCGGCGTTGGCGAAGGGATCCACGACCTTCAGGCGTTCAGCGCACAGGAATTCGCGTCGGCGCTGCTCGACTGAGCTTCATGCGGTGCGCGACGCCTCCGGTTGCGCGGACGGCTGGGCCTTCGAGAACGCATCCATCGACATGCAGCGCGAAAAAATCCGCATCACGTTCGGATAGCGGCTCATGTCGACCTTGAATCGCTGGGCATTAAAAACCTGCGGTACCAGGCACAGGTCGGCCATTGTCACCGTGTCACCGTGACTGAACAGTCCGGTACGCGGATCGGTCAATTCGGCTTCCAGCGCGGTGAGCCCTTCGTCGCACCAGTGCCGATACCAGGTGTCGACCGCTTCCTGCGACTGGCCAAGTGTTTTTTTCAGATAGTTCAGGATGCGCAGGTTGTTGATCGGATGAATATCGCAAGCGACTAATTGCGACAAGGATCGCACCCGGGCACGGTCCAGCGGGTCGGCCGGCAGCAGTTTCTGGCCTGGCTTGGTCTCGTCCAGATATTCGATGATTGCCAGCGACTGATGCAGGCGCGCGTCGCCATCGACAAGCGTCGGCACCAGTCCCTGCACATTCACGGACCGATAGTCGCTACCCGTCTGCTCGCCGCCTGGCAGCCAGATCACCTCGGGCGACCAGTCGAGCCCCTTCAGATTCAACGCGATCCGCACCCGGAACGCGGCAGAACTGCGAAAGTAGGTATAGAGAGTCAGCATGCCAGCTCCTGCCAATCCGTAGCTTGAACAACAAACACGGAATAATTCTATAAATTTCAATTACTTGTCTATTCTGTAGTAAAATAGTCGGGAATTGAACAAGCCTGACAGTCAGCCTCACAAACAGATCGACGCGAACGCGCTCACCGATTCAGCACGCCGGGTGTGCATGCCGATCCCCCACGGCTTCGTCAGGAACTGTTAGCACTCTCGACGCAAGAGTGCTAATCTTGAAAGAGACGCCAATTTGTGCGGCGCAAACATAAGGATGCGAACGATGTCCACCTCCAACTCGACTGCTCTGATCCCCGCCGGCGGATCCGGCCTTGCGCTGCCGGCGCTCGGCAATCTTGACGCTTACATCACGGCGGTCAATCGACTGCCGCTGCTCACCGCCGAGCATGAATCCGAACTGGCCAGGCGCTTTCGCGACGAAAGCGATCTGGACGCAGCCCGCGAACTGGTGATGTCGCATCTGCGCCTGGTGGTGTCGATCTCGCGCCAATACCTGGGCTACGGGCTGCCGCATGCCGACCTGATCCAGGAAGGTAACGTTGGTCTGATGAAGGCCGTCAAGCGTTTCGACCCAGAGCGCGGTGTACGACTGGTGTCGTTCGCGATGCACTGGATCAAGGCCGAGATTCACGAATTTATCCTGCGCAACTGGCGGCTAGTGAAGGTCGCCACGACCAAAGCGCAGCGCAAGCTGTTTTTCAACCTGCGCTCTTACAAGACCGATGCGCACACGCTGAGCGCCGATGATGTCGAGCGGATCGCACGCGAACTGAACGTGCGCAGCGCCGATGTGATCGAGATGGAGACACGTCTGGGCGGAAACGACATGAGTTTCGAGCCGCAGTCCGATGACTCCGACGACAGCTATGCGCCGATTTCGTATCTGCGCGCACCGCAGTCCGAACCGACCGAGATCATCGAACGTCGGGAACGCGACCGACTCGAGGGAGAAGGCATCGAGGCGGCCCTGGCCGGACTGGATCCGCGCAGCCGCCGCATCATCGAGGCCCGCTGGCTGCGCGACGCCGACGACGGCGGCAGCCTGACACTGCATGATCTGGCCGCCGAGTTCGGCGTGTCCGCCGAGCGCATTCGACAAATTGAAGCAAAGGCGCTGCAAAAGATGAAAGGTTCGCTGGCGCAATACGCCTAAGGAACGCTGAGCAGCCAGCCCCCTCCCCCCGGGAATTTGGCTGGTCAGTAACCGTTAACCCGGTTTTCTCCTCTCTCCTCCTCAACCGCCACCGGTTTCCGCTGGCGGTTTTTTTTCTGACCACGCAACGTTCTGGCAAGCACATGGCGGTCATCGCCATTGCATGGGTCAGCCGCCACTCCACAGGCGTAGATAGGCCCCAGTGATCGCATCCAGCACCGCATCGCTTTCTCCGAGCGCCGACCAGACCTCGAATTCAACGCCAGGGTGTCGCTCGCGCGCCTGCTCGATCAAGACCGGAACGTCTTTTTTGAGGTGACTGCCCGGCGCCCAGAACACCGGTGCGATCACCACGCGACGCGCGCCAGCCGCGGTGACCTTCTCAATCACCTCGGGCAGACCCGGCTCCATCAGTTCCAGAAAGGCGCTGGACACCTGCGCCCCGGGTAACGCGATGGCCATCCGGGCTGCAAGCGCATCGATCGGGCGACGCCAGGCTGGATCACGGGCGCCATGCGCGAACAGGATCAGGCTTGCTTCGCAACGGGAAGATTCATCGGTCATCTGGTGCTCCGGGCGTGCAGGGTTCAGCAGGTACGAATTGTTTGCGCAACACCGGCTCAAACCGTCAACGAGCGCGCTGCGCATGCGCTAGCATGGTACCGGGTTGCGCCGGCTGTCTGGCTGCGCCCCAACTGTTCTCCGGACCGATGCCGATCTCAGACTCCCCGCGCCTGCCGATTACTGCCGCCGCTGCCTTGCTGGTCAACGCGGCGATCTGGGGTATCTCCTGGCTGCCGTTCCGCTACCTCGATGCCCATGGCCTGCACAGCCTTTGGTCGACTGCCTGGATCTATCTGGTCGCCAGCCTGATCTTCCTGTTCAGCGCTCCCGGCATGCTGTCGACCATCCTTCGTTCTCGCTGGCTGTTGCTGCTTGGGCTTGCCTCGGGTCTGACCAATGCCTGCTTCAACTGGGGCGTGACGATCGGGGAAGTGATGCGGGTGGTGCTGCTGTTCTTCCTGATGCCGGTCTGGGCGGTGCTCATCGCGCGATTGCTGGTCGGCGAGCGAATCGATGCACCGGCACTGTTTCGGGTTGCACTGGCGGTGATCGGCGCCGCCACGGTGCTGTGGAGCGCCGAGACCGGCCTGCCGACGCCCAATTCGCTCGCCGATTGGCTGGGGTTGTTCGGCGGGATGGGATTCGCGCTGACCAGCGTCTTGTTACGGCGCGAGGCAGCCACACCGGCGAGGGCGAAAATTCTGGCGATGGCGCTGGGCTCGGTACTGGTACCAATGATCGCTGCGCTGCTTGCAACATCAAACCCCTCGTACGCACACCTGGTCGCCTGGCCAGACATCAACGTCACGACTGCCGTAGCTGCCACCGCAACCGCCTTGTTGCTGATCACCGCCAACTTGTTGCTTCAGTACGGAGCCGCCCTGTTGCCGGCCAACGTGACCGCGGTGATTGCGGTCAGCGAGGTTGCGTTCGCGGCGCTGTCGTCCTGGTGGATTGCCGGAGAAGCGATGACAGCCCGAACACTCGCTGGCGGGGCCATGATCATCTTTGCCAGTGCGCTGGCCTCTGTGTCCACGCGCCGCCGGGCACCCTCAGACTAGCCGCGGGCCGGCCGTTCTCAGAGCTCGTCGATCAGTCGACGAAGATCGTCAGCGAGGGGTTTTGCACCCTGGCCATGCTTGATAAACAGACGGACCCGGCCTTTCGCATCGAATGCGTAGCTGGCCGCGGAATGATCCATCGTGTAGGTGTCCGGGCGTGAACCGGCAACCTTCTGGTAAAACACCTTGAACTCGCGCGCGACCTTGGCAGTGGCCGCTGCATCGCCGAAAAGTCCGAGAAAGCGCGCATCAAATGCCGGGACGTACTGCGCAAGCAACTCGCGGGTGTCACGCTCCGGATCGACCGTGACGAACAGCACTTGTACCCGCTCAGCCTTGTCACCGAGCAGCCGCATGACTTCGACCATCTCCGAGAGGGTCGCCGGGCAAACGTCCGGACACTGGGTGTAACCGAAGAACATCGTGACGACCTTGCCCTGGAAATCGGCCAACTTGCGGACCTTGCCGTCATGCGCGGTCAGTTCGAAGTCACGCGCGAAATCCGCACCGGTGATGTCGACATGATTGAATGCGGGCTTGCCGGAGTTGCAACCCGCAACAGCCAGCAGCAGGGTCAGGCCGACGGCCCAAAGCGCACGCGGCATGATGCAGCCGCTCACAGGTAGTGATCGATCAGCAGCGCACCAAACAGCGCGGCAAGATAGAAGATTGAATAGCCGAAGGTCTTGCGCGACAGCGCGTCGGAATAATCGCGCCACAACATCCACGCATACCAGGTGAACAGTCCACCAAGCGCGAGCGCACAGACCAGGTAAAACATGCCGCTCATGCCAATGACCACCGGCAGCACCGATGTGGCGAGCAACAGCACCGTGTACAACAGGATGTTCAGGCGCGTGAATTCCGAGCCATGCGTGACCGGCAACATCGGCAGGCCGGACTTGCGGTAATCCTCGACCCGGTACAGTGCGAGCGCCCAGAAGTGCGGAGGGGTCCAGACGAAAATGATCAGAAAGAGCACAATCGCCGGCGCGCTGATCTCGTTGGCGACCGCCGTCCAGCCCAGCAACGGTGGCATCGCGCCGGAGGCACCGCCGATGACGATGTTCTGCGGTGTGGCGGGCTTGAGGATGACGGTGTAGATGACTGCGTAGCCGACAAAGGTGGCCAGCGTCAGCCACATCGTCAGCGAATTGACGAAGGCGTACAGCAGAGCGGAACCCACACCGCCGAGCACTCCGGAAAACAGCAGGGTGCCGCCGGCACTGATTTCGCCCCGGGCCAACGGACGAGCGCGGGTACGCGCCATCTTGGCGTCGATGCTGCGCTCGACCAGGCAGTTGAATGCGAAACCGGCGCCTGCGAGCAAAGAGATGCCGAGCGTGCCGAACACGAGGATGCGCCAGGGGACCATGCCCTCGGATGCGAGCAGCATGCCAATCAATGCGCAGAAAGCCGCCAGCAAGACAATGCGCGGCTTGGTCAACGCGACATACTGCTCGACAAGATGGCGCAGATCGACTCTCTGGGTAGGCTGGGCGTACATGGATGAAGCTTCGCAAGCACTTGCCGCCAGGTCCTGGCCCGACCTGGAAAGCGAGATAGATCAGATCCTAAGGCCAGCGCGAAAAGCCCTGTAGTTTAGCATCACCATCAGACCCAGGAGTACCGCTGCGCCGCCGTTGTGTGCAACCGCGACCGGTAGCGGAAGGCTGAACCAGATGTTCGCCAGGCCAAGCGACCACTGCACCAGCAGCATTGCCGCGATCGCGATGCCCAGAGCGCGCCCTTGCTCGGCCTGCATCGTGCGATGCGCGAGCC